>CALZMV010000006.1 GCA_945788655.1 uncultured Clostridia bacterium
AAGAACAAATCCAGATGTAGCATAAAGAAGGAGGCCAAATATGGCAGACAATTTAAAATTTGTCATTCCAGGTAAACCTGATTACATTACTATGGTTAGACTTGCAGTAGGTTCCATTGCCGATACAGCAGGATTTGATTATGAAGAAATCGAAGACATAAAGACAGCTGTAAGTGAAGCATGCAAGAATATTACATGCCATGGATCAGAAGGTTTTGCTGAGGAATATGAAGTTGAATGTGTAGTAGAAAAAGATAAAATTCAAATAACTGTAAGAGATAAAAGCGAAGGTCACAATCTTAAAAAGTTGAAAAAACCATGCCTTGACTGCCCTAATGAGGGAGATTTATCTCTTTATGTTATTAATACACTTATGAGTGATGTTGAGATTATAAAAGAAGAAAATTGCAAAAATACTATTAAAATGATAAAGGCAAAATAATGAACACGGAATTATTCAACCAGTATCAGGCTAAACCAAGCATTGAGCTGAGAAATAAAATTGTTGAAGATAATCTGTACATGGTAGACATACTCATTAGAAAATATCTTGGTAAAGGTGTCGATTATGATGATCTTTATCAGGTTGGAGCAATGGCACTGGTTTCTGCTGTTGAAAGATTTGATATCAGTAAAGGGTTTGAATTTAGAAGCTTCGCAACACCAACAATACTAGGTGAAATAAAAAAGTATTTCCGAGATAAACAATGGAGCCTTAAGGTTCCAAGAAGAATCAAGGAAATTGCAATGAAGGTTCAAGATGTAAAAAACGATCTGACTGTGAAACTGGGCAGAGTGCCAACCATTAACGAAATTGCTGAAGAAACGGGCTTTACCAATGAACAGATAATTCAGGCAATGGAAAGTTCAAAAGCATATGGTACATATTCTCTTGACGGTTTTGCAAACCAGAATCAGGAGGAATCTGATGAAAATCCAATGGACAGATATGTTGGATTTGAAGATGCGGGTTATGAAAAAGTAGAACTTCATGAAATTTTTTCTAATGTGCTTGATAAATTTAGCGAAACTTATAAATATATATTTAAACAAAGATTCATCGAAAATAAATCACAAGCCACCATTGCAAAGGAGCTTGGAGTTTCTCAGATGACTATTTCTCGTGCAGAAAAAAGCATTATAGCTGAGTTTATTAAAGAAATCAGAAAATAAAATAAAACAATAAGAAAGAAGGCAATATTCCTATGAAAAGAGTTTTTTCAGGTGTACAACCTACAGGAAATATCCATTTAGGAAACTATTTAGGAGCATTAAAGCAGTTTGTTGAATTACAAGAAGACCATGAATGTATTTATTGTATCGTTGATATGCATGCCATTACAGTTCCTCAGGATCCAAAAGAATTAAAAGAGCATATTCTGGATGTGGCAGCACTGTATCTTGCAGTTGGTGTTGACCCAAAGAAGTCAATTGTTTTCGTTCAGTCAGATGTATCAGGACATGCAGAATTAAACTGGATCCTTACATGCAATTCTTATACAGGAGAACTGTCAAGAATGACTCAGTTTAAGGATAAGAGCAAAAATAAAGAATCTGCGCCAACAGGACTTTTTACCTACCCTGTTCTAATGGCAGCAGATATTCTGTTATATGATACAGATGTTGTTCCTGTTGGAAACGACCAGAAACAGCATATTGAGCTTTGCAGAGATATTGCCGGAAGAATCAACAGTAAGTATCCGAACACATTTGTAATGCCTGACGGAAGATTCCTAAAAGCAGGTGCAAGAATTATGGCCTTAGACGATCCTACTAAGAAAATGAGCAAATCTGCAGAAAACATTCACTCAAGAATTTCTCTTCTTGATGAACCATCAAAGATTAAAAAATCCATAATGAAGGCAACAACAGATTCCGAAGGAATAATAAGATTCGACATAGAAAACAAGCCGGGAATCAGCAATCTGCTCAATATATACAGCGTTCTTTCAGGAGAAACTATTGAAGATCTGGAAAAGAAATACGAAGGAAAAGGCTACGGAGACTTCAAGAAGGATTTGGTTGAAGTAACCGTTAATGCTCTGGCACCTATCAAGGAAAGATATGAAGAAATCAGACATTCTCAGGAATTAATTGATATATTAAATGAAGGTGCAAAAAAAGCTGACGAAATCGCAAAACAGACATTAAAGAGAGTTAAAGAAAACTTCGGCTTAGGATTATAAATAAAAAATAAGAGCTATTACATCAGAATCATCTGGAGTAATAGCTCTTTTATAATATCAAGGGATGCTAAGCTTCAGTAATTATTTTTTTGTAGAAATCAACGCCCATAGGTAGCGCACCCTGATATATATTTTCGTTTAATCCATGAATGCTTTTATACTGCTGTGAATCTATATATAAAGGGGCAAATCTTATACAGTTTTCACTGATTGTGCTGTAGTATTTAGCATCAGTACCACCTGTCATCGTATATGGACATACACCAATTCCGGGATAAATCTCGTTAATGGTCTTTTCAACCAGCTTAAACTCAGGACCGTTATAATCCACTACAGGACAAGGTTCATCTTCATATATTACTTCAGTATCTATGCCATATTTTTTAGCTATATTCCTCAAGATATCAACACTTTCTTTGTTAGACTGATGATGGATAAATCTCATATTTCCAACAATACTTGCCTCCTGAGGAAGTACATTTGCCCCATCGGCACCCTTTGCCATTGTAAAGGCAAGTGTAGTCCTTAGCATGGCAGCTGCGGCGGTACTTACTGAAGGAATAACTTTTACAAGCAAAGGCTTTAAAATGTCCATATTGGCAAATAAGATTTTCATTCCAAAATTCATATTTGGAGCCATACGCTTGAACATTTCCTCTACAGTAGGAGAAAACGCCGATTTAAATGGATTTTTCTTTTCAATAGCTACCATAAACTTTCCAAGCCGAACAAGTGGAGTATCCTTTCCAGGGGCACTGGCATGACCTCCGTTACCTCTTGCTGTGAATTTAACATCTCCGTAGCCTTTTTCTACAAGGCCTATCATTGCATATGTACCCTTTACTCCTCCTACCGGTTCTTCTACAATCATACCGCCTTCATCTAGAAGGAGTTTAAGTTTAACATTATTTTTTTCTAAATAATCCACGGTTGAAGGAGCACCATCTCCGCTCCATTCTTCTGTGCAGCTGCTCGCAATATATACATCTCCTGCAGGAACAAATCCCTCGCAAATGAGTTCTTCAACTGCAGTTAATATACAAAAAAGACTAGCTTTTGTATCGACAGTACCTCTGCCCCACACCCTTCCTTTTTCGTCTATATGACCGCTGAAAGGCTCATGCTCCCATGTACCGTTTGCTTCAACTACATCCTGATGGCTCATAAGAAGAATAGGCTGGGAATTGCCGCAACCTTCCCATTTGTAAAGGAGGCTTCCGTTGAAGTCATGCTTCTCGCATTTTGAATGAATATTTGGAAACAGTTTTTCCAGCTTTTCATGGAAAGCGTAGAATTTTGACCGGTCTTCCTGATTTCTAAAGGAGACAGTTTCTGATTTTATCATTTCCGCTAATCTGATTCCATAATCCTTTGCTCTGTCGGAAGTATCTAAAGTGACCTTTGCATCTTTTGCTTCAGTTGGATTTAAGGCTAAAGCTCTAGCTACAAGAAAAAGTATAAAGAGCAGAAACAGACCCAATAAAATTAAAATAATTTTCATAATTCAACCCTCCTATAACAGATCCTTTTTATATAGGATATATCCAATTAAGAGTGCAAGACCTCCACTCGGTATGAGGAGAAGGCTGGTCTGACCTATGGCTGCAGGTACCAGTATGCACAATATACTCATTAAAAGAAGTGGTACGATGGCAATTTTTGGACTCTTAATAAAGTATTTAAGACCTAATGCCCCAAATAGCGCAGGAACAACGTTATTAAAGGCCGGAAGCAATGCTTCAGTCTGTAGAATAGGCTGAAGGGGAACAAGGAGTATGACGCCCAATACTATAACGAGTGTAGTAGTAATAGCGCTTGTTGCAACGCTTATGGTTGAAACAATTTCATGTTCAGGAGTTCCGTCCTGAGTTCCTGCGATATCCTTAGAATTCATAACACAAGGTATTTTCATGTTGGTAACATTACCTGTAATAAAGGAAAGATAGCTTCCGCCTGTTCCAAGCATAGGAGCATAAACAAGAAATTCTACAATTGCTACAGGAATATATATTAATCCAACATTTGCAAAGCCCTTAAGAAATCCTGCCAAATCAGGAATGACACCGTTTAGACCACCGATTATAAAAGGCACTGCTACAAGCATTACAACAGAAAGGATAAGAGTAAATCTTCCGATTCGATGAAGTCCATCATTATATTCTTTAAAAAATATTTCTTTTTCACTCATTTTAAACAGCCTCCCTTCTATAAAACCTGATTCACAATTACAGCTATGGCCATGGCAATGAGCATACTTGCTGCCAGACTGAAGTTTTCAAGCACCAGCAGCTTCTTCTTTTGAACAAGAAATTCAAATATAGCCATACAGACAGCTGCAGTTACCGCTACGAATATAGGCATATAGTTTGAACCGCCACCAGGCATAGCCTGCCCTATATATGCACCTATGTATGCTGCGCATAAGCCTACAAACATAGAAGTTGTAGCATATGCACCGAAGCCGGGCTTTTTAAGCTCAGAAGCTGAAGCATCTGAATCGATTTGAGCAGGTTTCTTTTGTAGCTTGTTCATATATTTTTTTAAGAAGAAAATACAACAGAAAACGCCCCCTAATATACCAAAGGTCATTACAAGAGCAATGGTCACGAAGGAACCCATGTCAAGTTCAGCCAGATTCAGTCCGCTTAAACCGGCATTTTTTGCCGCAATTTCAGCAACATTTAACTCATATTGAAGAGCTCCAATTACAGATAACCTGAGCCATGAAAATGGAACACCCAGTGTCCCGCTAAGAGCTATTACTCCAAGCAAGATGCTAATGGAAGGAAGCAAAGTGAAAGTTGCACTTGCAGTAATTGTTTTCTTTAGCACCTTTGGATCCATTCCAAGCTTTACTCCTGCTTTATAGCTTTTAATGAGGAAAATGAAGCACATTAGGGTTATGAAGGTCAAGACCAGTGCCACTATAACGTAAAAGGCAGGTGAATTTACACCTGATAAATACTGTTCCATTGTTTATTCTCCCTATTGGTTTCTTAAAAAGGATATTTAAAGGCTTTCCGCATAGCGAATTGTATCCATAGCATCTTTAGCATATTTATCAGAGCCTATTCTATCAGAATATTCCTGATTTAGAACGGCTCCTCCCACTACAACTTTGCACCAAGGAGCATCTTCTTTTAGGAGTTTGATGGTTTCTTCCATTGCAGGAACTGTAGTAGTCATTAGCGCACTTAGTCCACATAATGGCGCTTTGTTTTCTACTACAGCTTTTACTACTTCCTCAGCAGGAACATCCTTTCCTAAATCAATAACCTTAAATCCGTAGTTTTCAAGCAGAAGCTTTACGATGTTCTTACCGATATCGTGAATATCTCCATGAACTGTAGCTATTACCACAGGATACTTATCTATTGACTGTACTCCTTGGGAAATCATCTTGGTTTTAATTACCTCGAAGGAAGCTTTTGCAGCTTCTGCGGACATCAAAAGCTGAGGCAGAAATACTGTCTTGTCTTCAAATCCCTTTCCGACTATATCTAGGGCAGGAATAACCTCCTTTTGTATGATGTCGAGTGGTTTCTCTGATTCAAGAAGGTTCGATGTAAGCCCGGCAGCTTGATCCTTGAGACCTTTAACGATGGATCTTTGAAGTTCGGATTTATATGATTCAGCCTTATGTGGCTTTGATTCAGATGGAACTTTTGCAGGCGCAGGTTCATCCAGGTTTGATGCAAAATCGATATACTCACCGCAGTTTTCATCTAAATCATGAAGTGCGTTATATGTATAATATGTTTTCATCATGCCATCAGAATAAGGATTCATAATGGCAGCAGAAAGTCCTCTTTCCATTGCACATGCAAAGAAGGTACTGTTTACAGCTTCTCTTACGGGAAGACCAAAGGAAACGTTTGATACTCCAAGAGATGTATGGCATCCAAGTTCATGGCGAATCACTTCAAGGGCTTTAAGGGTTGCTTTTGCAGCAGACTGATCTGCACTGATTGTCATGGCAAGGGTGTCGAAAATAATATCCTTTTTCTGAATTCCGTATTCGTCAGCTGTTCTTAAGATTTTCTTTGCGATTTCGATTCTTCCTTCTGCAGTTTCCGGAATTCCATTTTCGTCCAAAGTAAGGGCAACAACAACACCGCCGTATTTTTTAACCAGTGGAAAAATTTGTTTCATGGAATCTTCCTTGCCATTTACGGAATTGATCATTGCCTTGCCGTTATATCTTCTTAAGGCTCTTTCCATGGCAGCTGCGTCGGCTGTGTCTATCTGAAGAGGAAGGTTTATAATGGCCTGAAGCTCACAAACTGCATCTGTAAGCATAGAAGCTTCGTCGATTTCAGGAAGACCTACATTTACATCGAGAATGTGAACACCTTTTTCCTGCTGATTAACACCTTCTTGAAGGATATAGTCCATATCCTTTTCTACCAGAGCCTGTTTAAAGCGCTTCTTTCCTGTGGGATTGATACGTTCACCAATAAGAATCGGTTTTTTATCGAATTCTACCGCGTGTGTATAGGAAGAAACTAAAGTTCTGCTTTTCGGAACGATAGCAGAAAGGTTGCAGTCTTTGGTAATTGATGTAAGTTCCCTGATATATTCAGGAGTTGTACCGCAGCAGCCGCCAACTGCCCTTACCCCTTTTTCTATCAGGGCTAGTACTTCCTGGCCGAACTGCTTTGGAAGAATATCATATACTGCTTTACCATCTGATTCCCTTGGAAGTCCGGCATTAGGTTTAACCATAACAGGGATTGATGCATATTCAAGAAGCTCATCGATAACCGGTGCAAGCTGGGCAGGACCGAGTGAGCAGTTGCAACCAATGGCATCTGCACCCATACCCTCAACCATAGCCACCATTGCAGCAGGAGTTGCACCTGTCATAAGCTTGCCATCTTCTCCATATGCATTGGATAC
Source organism: uncultured Clostridia bacterium (assembly GCA_945788655.1). Taxonomy (GTDB): domain Bacteria; phylum Bacillota; class Clostridia; order Peptostreptococcales; family Anaerovoracaceae; genus Fimisoma. Next base: position 7,086 of record CALZMV010000006.1, read on the forward strand.
GAAGACAGGAAGCTCTGAGTTTTCTTTTGCAGCAAGGAGGGCAGCTTTTGTTTCATAGCTGTCATTCATGGTTTCTATAAAGATTAAGTCTGCACCGTATTTTACACCGGCTTTAACCATGCCGGCGAAGGCTTCTACTGCATCTTCAAAGTCCAAATCACCATAAGGTTTAAGGAGTTTGCCGCATGGACCGATGTCAAGACCTACAAATTTTGGATTATGGTTCGTAGATTGAAGAGCAGCCTCTCTAGCGTTTTCAATAGATGCCTTTATTATGGCATCCACCTCTTCAATATCGAATTTGAGAGTATTGGCTCCAAATGTGTTAGTAAGGACAACATTAGAGCCAGCGTCAAAATAGTCCTTATGAATCTTTGTGATAACCTCAGGGTGGGAAACAGACCATCTTTCAGGATGTTCACCCGGTTTTATACCAAAGGCCTGGAGCAAAGAGCCCATTCCTCCATCAAGGTATAAAATATTACTTTTCATATATTCTAAAACATTCATTAATCATTCCTCCTGAAGCTGCAATCTCTTTTTTCGCAGGAACTACAGCCCTTTATATTGCAGTTTTTTTCAATATTGGAAACACCTATTATAGCTGTTACAGATTTAGATGGAGACATGAGCAGACTGTCATTTAGTGATAGACCGATTTTTCTTGAGCAGTCAAGTACCCTGAAAATATCCTTCTGTGAGGAAAGTTTCAAATCGCCGTACCCTGGACTAAATCTGGCCCTCGTATGGAGGCCAAGCTTCCTCTGCTCTAGAGTCATCTCCTTATTAAATTCATTGCATAGGCTTTCAATTCTTTCGGCACCAATAGCCTGAAAAGTCAAAGCTTTAACCGGAGAAAGCCTTCCGTACTTTGCAATAAGGCGATCCATTTCGATTCCTATGGTGGCTGCAAAGAGAATTATGCTTTGGCAGTCTTTTAGATTAGTGCAAAGATTGTTGCTCTCAACTTCAGCAAATCCAAGGTTTATCAGCCCATTTTCAAAGCTTATCGGATACTGATCATAGCAGACCTTGAAGGAAAGTTTGTTCCCAAGCTCTGACAGGCACTCGTCAATCAAGGAAAGAGTCCTTGAATCATCTCCAGCCCCCATATATCTTATTATTTCACCTTTATCTATAGGTATATGGCTATATTGTTTGATTTTTATCATTACTTTCCTAAAATATCTGACAAGTTGCTTTGAATCTTCATAGCAACATCAGGCTTGTTCATTGAATATACGTGCACATTGGTTATATTGTTTGCAAACAAATCTATGATCTGATCTGTTGCATAGGCTATTCCTGCCTGTTTCATTGCAGCTGGGTCGTGTCCGAATTTATCAACAAGGCTCTTGAAACGTTGCGGAACGTAAGAACCGGAAAGACTCAGTGCTCTTGCAACCTGATTTGCATTTGTTATAGGCATTATGCCGGCAACTACAGGTACTGTGATGCCTGCTTCTCTTATTTTATATAGGAAATTATATAAAAGGTTGTTATCGAAGAACATCTGTGTTGTGAGGAATTGGCATCCTGCATCAACTTTTTCTTTTAAGTACTTAATATCATCCTTCTGATTTAAACTTTCAGGATGTACCTCAGGATAACATGCTCCACCGATGCAGAAATCAGCCCCTGATTCTTTAAGATCTCGAATCAGTTCTACAGCGTGATTGTAATGCCAAGTAGACCTGTCTGAATTTGCAAGTTCAGCAGGGATATCCCCTCTTAGAGCCATTATATTCTCTATTCCGGCATTCTTAAGATCTTCAATCCTCTGCTTAACGGTTTCTCTGGTTGAAGAAACGCAGGTAAGATGTGCCAGAGTGGAAACATCATATTTATCCTTTATATTCTTTGCAATATCAAGAGTATATTTGCTTGTACCGCCTCCTGCACCGTATGTAACGCTCATAAAAGCGGGTTTAAGCTTTGCAATTTCTTCTGTTGCATTTTTTACACTGTCAAAGGAGGAGTCCACCTTTGGCGGAAAAACCTCAAAAGACAGGGATAAAGTTTCTTTTCTTAATAAGTCAATTACTTTCATGTTTGTCTCTCTCTTCTTAAAATATATTAAATAATTATACACTGCAAACTGTGTAATATCAAGGCATAGAGCCATTGTACATTAAAAAAGACAGTCTCCTGAAGGTTACAGGAAAGCTGTCTTTTTGGTAAGTTTGAAATGAAAATATTAGTATACCCTAATGAAGATACTAAAGCTTGGAAATTACATAATCGGAGAATTCCTTACATGTATTTCCTTCTTTTGTGCCTGTAACTACAAGCTTTTTTTCTTCTTCGCAGCAGATATACAGAGCGGCAGCCAGTTTATCTGCTTTATCAGTCAGGCCGATGTGACGAAGGAGCATTTCTGCAGCCTTAAAGATACTTGAAGGGTTTGCATAATCTGCTAAGCCTTCTTCAATCATTCTTGGTGCCGAGCCATGAATAGCTTCGAACATAGCATAATTGTCACCGATATTGGCACTGCCTGCGGTACCGACACCGCCTTGAATTTCAGCGGCCTCATCGGTTATTATGTCGCCGTAAAGGTTTGGAAGCACAAACACCTGGAATTGGTTTCTTATGGATTTATTGACTAAATTTGCAGTCATAATATCTATGTACCAGTCTTCTGCAGTTATGCCCGGATATTCTGCTGCAACATCGTTACAAATCTTGGAGAACTTACCGTCAGTCTTTTTCATAATATTCGCTTTTGTAACGATAGCAACATTGGTTTTGCCGTTATTCTTGGCATATTCAAATGCAGCGCGAGCGATTCTCTTAGTTCCTTCATCGGTAGTGACTTTAAAGTCCATGGACAATTCATCAGGGATTTCGACGCCGCTGGAACCTAAAACGTATTCGCCTTCTGTGTTTTCTCTGTAGAACATCCAGTCAATCCCCTCTTCAGGGACACATACCGGACGAACGTTTGCATATAAATCAAGTTCTCTTCTAAGGGTTACGTTTGCACTTTCCATAGTGCCGCCCTTTGGTGTCGTTGTAGGTCCCTTAAGAATTACATCGCATGACTTGATTTCAGCCAGAACATCGGATGGAACGGGCTGGTTAAGTGCAAGCCTGTTTTCTATTGTGAGACCTTCGATATCCTTAAGGACAACTTTTCCGGAAGATATCTCTGAAGCAAGAAGTGTCTCTAACACGGTCTTTGCCTCTTTCATGATGATTGGGCCAATGCCATCGCCGCCGCATAGGCCGATTGTTATGGTGTCAAGTGAACTATAGTCTTTAGCTTTTCCTGCGTTTTTCATCTTTTCTGCTCTTGCAAGCTGCTCCTTAAGAAGATTTTCAAAATGAGCAACGCAGGATTCAACGTATTTTTCTTTATCCATATCAGTTTTCTCCTAGCAATATGTATTATAGATTTCCCTGACCGACAAACTTGAGGAGTCCGCCAGCTTTTAGGATGCTCTTTTGTCTGTCAGTAAACTGGCATGAAAGAGGAATTTCTTTATTCTGTGTTACATTTTTTAGTATCATTTTGCCTGAATCCATACCTTCAAAGATATTTTCAATTTTAAGAAGATCATCCTGCATAAGTGCATCGTAATCCTCAGGATTTTCAAAGGTAAGAGGCATTATTCCTGCATTAATCAGGTTCGCTGCATGTATTCTTGCAAATCCCTTGGCGATAACTGCGCGTACTCCAAGATATAAAGGAACAAGAGCAGCATGTTCTCTTGATGAGCCCTGTCCGTAGTTGTTTCCGCCTACTATGATGCTTTGACCTGCTTCTTTTGCTCTTGCAGGGAATGTTTCATCACATACAGCAAAGCAGTACTGAGAAAGGTGCGGAATATTTGAACGATATGGCAGAATTTTCGCACCGGCAGGCATAATGTGGTCAGTTGTAATGTTATCGCCAACCTTAAGAACCAGAGGTACTTCCAGAGTATCTTCAAATGGCATACTTTCAGGGAAAGGCTTGATATTCGGACCGCGAAGGATATCAACGGAAGGAGCATCTTCAACGGAAGCAGGTGCAATAATTGCACTATCGTCTATTTTAAATGCTGCAGGCATTGTAACCTCAGGCATTTCCCCAAGAAGTTTAGGATCTGTTATTTCACCGGTCAGAGCTGCGGCAACGGCAGTTTCAGGAGAAACCAGGAAGACCTTGCCGTCAGCAGTACCTGAACGACCTTCGAAGTTTCTGTTGAAGGTTCTTAATGAAACACCACCGGAGTTTGGAGAAAATCCCATACCTATGCAAGGTCCGCAGGCACATTCCAAAACTCTTGCTCCACTAGCAAGAATATCTGACAATGCACCGCAATCTGCAAGCATTGAAAGAACCTGCTTTGAACCAGGAGAAATGGAAAGGCTGACTTCCGGTTTAATTGTCTTACCCTTTAGAAGTGCTGCAACCTTCAACATGTCATAAAGTGAGGAGTTGGTGCATGAACCGATGCAGACCTGATCAACCTTTGTTCCCTTTAGGCTTTCTACAGTCTTGATATTGTCAGGACTGTGAGGACATGCAATAAGAGGCTTAAGCTCTGAAAGATTAATATCGATAACCTTGTCATATACTGCATCTTCATCGCTCTTTAATTCAACCCAGTCTTCTACGCGGCCTTCAGCTTCCAGAAAAGCTTTTGTCACTTCATCAGAAGGGAAAATAGAAGTTGTTGCACCAAGTTCTGCCCCCATATTCGTAATGGTAGCTCTTTCTGGTACAGAGAGAGTCTTCACACCTTCGCCTCCCCATTCAATAATAGCGCCTACACCGCCTTTTACGGAAAGAATTCTTAAAATTTCAAGGCTTACATCCTTTGCTGTTACAAAGTCGTTGAGCTTGCCTGTAAGATTTACCTTGAACATCTTTGGCATTGTGATATTGTATGCACCGCCACCCATAGCAACAGCTACATCAAGACCACCTGCCCCCATTGCAAGCATGCCGATACCACCGCCTGTAGGAGTATGGCTGTCGGAGCCTATTAGTGTTTTGCCGGGTTTACCGAATCTTTCGAGGTGAACCTGATGGCAGATTCCGTTACCGGGTCTTGAAAAGTAAAGACCGTATTTTTTTGCCATTGATTGAATAAATCTATGGTCGTCTGCATTTTCAAAGCCTGACTGTAGAGTATTGTGATCTATGTATGCTACAGAGAGTTCAGTTCTTACACGTGGAACGCCCATAGTTTCAAATTCAAGATAGGCCATTGTTCCTGTGGCATCCTGTGTTAAAGTTTGATCTATTTTAAGCGCAATTTCTGTTCCTGTAATCATTTCTCCTGAGAGGAGGTGTTCTTTAATTATCTTTTGAGCGATTGTTAATCCCATTATTTTACTCCTTTCATTATCGTGTCATATGAGTGGTTTATATGCTGTAATACAAGAAGTTCAATTCTCATCTCATCTCGAGCAGCAAGTGCCTCATAAATTGCTTCATGTTCTTCTACAGAATGGTCACTTCTGTCACTTTTATCAAGAGAAGCTTTTCTGTATTTTAAAAGCTTATGATGTATACCTGTCAGGATATGTTGTAAAATAGGGCTTTTGCTCTCTGCATAGATGATGTCGTGAAATTCTGTATCAAGGTCACGAAGTTTTTCAGTGTTCCCCTTTGAATTGTAGAATTCCTGTTGCTCAAGATTCTCTTTGAGCTTTTCCAATGCATGAGCACTAATATTTGTAGCAGCCATTTTCATAATAAGGGGATCAAGGTGGAGTTTGACCTGAAACATATCCTTTACATCTTTGTCACTAATTCCGACAACAATAGTTCCTGTGGAGGTAGTTTCGATAAGTCTTTCTGTTTCAAGCCTTGTCATGGCTTCTCTGATAGGAGTTCTGCTTACACCTAATTCCTCAGAAAGCTTCATTTCACTGATTACTGCTCCCTTGCTGTATACACCGTTTAAGATGTTTCTTTCAATCGTTTCATACACTTGGTTTGCAAGTGACTGGCTCTTATAATCAATCATTATTTCAAATCCTTTCCACCGTTTAGCTCTTTAATCTTATCTTCCATTTCATGATTAGAAAGGGCAGTAGTTCTCCCATCTGCATACATAACATCTACCCAATCCTTTAAGTCGGCAACAAGCTTGTCATTCTTGGTATATTTTTTATCCTCTTTTAAGTCATAATGTTCATTGATCCAATAAGCTATTCCGGCAAGGCCTGATGTCTTGCTTACGGAAACGCCAGGAGTCTTGTTTAACAGCTTCTTTGTATTGAAGATGTTATATATTTCCTCGTCTTTCATTAAACCATCAGCGTGGATGCCTGCTTTAGTAACATTGAAATTTTCTCCTACAAAAGGCGTCATTGGAGGAATATCGTAACCCATTTCGTTTCTGAAATAGCTGCCGATTTCTGTTATTACAGTTGGATCCATTCCGTCAAGAGAACCTCTAAGTGATGCATATTCGAAGACCATTGCTTCAAGAGGAATGTTACCTGTTCTTTCGCCTATTCCAAGCATTGAACAGTTAACTGCGCTGGCACCGTAAAGCCATGCAACAGTAGCATTTGCAACAGCTTTATAGAAGTCGTTATGTCCGTGCCATTCCAGCATTTCACTAGGTACACCAGAATAGGTCTGAAGACCATATATAATACCGGCCACACTTCTTGGGAGTGCAACTTCTGTATATGGAACACCATAGCCCATAGTATCGCAGGCTCTTATTTTAACTGGGATTCCGACCTCGTTGGAAAGTTCCATGATTTCATTTACAAAAGGAACAACAAAACCATAGAAATCCGCACGGGTAATATCCTCCAGATGGCATCTTGGAACAACACCGGCCTCAAAGGCATCTTTAATGGTTTCCAGATAATAGTCAACTGCCTGTCTTCTTGTCATACCCATCTTTTTAAAGATATGATAGTCACTGCAGGACACCAGTATACCTGTTTCCTTTATTTCCAAATCTTTTACCATTTTGAAATCTTCTTTTTTTGCTCTTATCCACGTGGTTATTTCAGGGAATTTATACCCTAGCTCCATGCATTTATATATAGCCTCCTGATCTTTCTTCGTATAAATGAAAAATTCAGATTGTCTGACTACGCCATAAGGACCGCCTAAACGAGCCAATAGCTTATAGAGATTTACGATATCCTTCACCTTGTATGGAGACATAGATTGCTGACCATCTCTGAAGGAAGTGTCAGTAATCCAGATATCCTCCGGCATATTGACAGGAACTCGTCTGTGGTTAAATGCAATTTTAGGCACTTCCTCATAGTTGAACATTTCTCTATATAACTCAGGTTCTTCTATGTCCTGTAAGCTGTATTTATATATGTTCTTTTCTAATAGATTTGTTTTCTTTGATAACTCTAACATTGTATAGACCTCCAACTACCCTTCAATTGTTATCGCTTTACCGCAAGAAAGCGAATACCTGTATACAAGAATACCACCATTATGATGGTCAGTCAAGAAATTTCACAAAGAAAACAAATAAAAAGTGCCTGTTTAACACTTTTCAAACAGACACTTTAGAGATTCTTCAATTGAGCTTCTGGCAACACTTTGATTATCTTCTAGTAATTCCAAAGTCTTCGATTTTAAAACCAACCTTTCCTCATCTGCAATAGACGATTCAACCTTTTCGCTTTTGAATTCTGTTTCGCTTTGCTGTGATGAAATGAGGCATAAAGGAGGAAAAACAACGCACCACCAGTTTTGCCCCTTTCCTTCCCCTATTGAGATTGTTAGTGCTTCATAGTTCCCTTCCGGGAAGAATAAGTCGTCATAATATTTGGCAGGAATATGACGAACTCCAAGGCTGCAGTTAACGCCATAGTCATAACCCTCAGAAGCAACTGCTTCTTCAGCCCAAGTTCTTATTCTGCTCATATTTTCTTTTATATATGAGCGAATGGCTTCCTGACTGTATTCAGTGAAATCAAGATTCTCGTCGCTGTTTTGGAAATCTTCCATTATCTCAGGTTGCAGTCTTTCAAGCACATAGTCTCTTACTTTGAGCTTCAATTGCTGGTCTTCATCGGAATCGCTGTTTGCTATAACATGAAATCTTAGAATGCTTGGATATTCATTTGCAAGGCTGGAAGTGGGCACCATAATACATGCAATCAGCACAATAAAAAATAATAATTTCCCAAATCTTTTATCCATATTTTACCTCCGTCATATAGAGTATGGACATGATTTGAGAAATTATACAATTATCTCAATATAAGAAGTTTTTTATTGGGTTCAATGACCTCACCTTCTAAATCGTTAATAGACGATATTGATGAAACTGTAGTCTTGAACCGCTTTGCGATATCCCAAAGAGAATCATCGGCTCTGCAGGTGTAAATTATAATCGGACATGAAGATTCATCGGACCGGGAGCCTTCAAAACATGGATTGGTAATCAGATTGAAGGAAGAGGTGCGAACGATTTCAACATTTGCAAGGAGACTTGCGTTGAACTCCAGTTGTTTACCATTGATTTTTTCTGCCCAAAAATCCTTAATGAAGACCTTTGTAACATATTCGTCGCTCAAGTCGTTATTGCTGCGTGTCATGGACAGTCTAAAAGGAAACTCCTCGGACACCTTAATAATTTCAGCATCTTCATCTGCAGAGAGACATAACATATTTACCCCTATGATGCCTTCTGTGGTAAGAAGCCCCTGAGATGCATATGTATCAGCACCTATTATTTTGCTGCTGGTAAAGAGAATGCATTGTATTTCACGGCCTTTGAGATCAGGACTAAAAATCTCACGAAGGCTGTTTTCCCCGGTTAAATTAGCAACAGTTATTCTGCTTTCGCAAGAGTTGATATCAAATTTAAATGTCCGTTCTTTGTGATAAGCATCGGAAATTATTTCAACCTGTGAAGCGTTGTATAGTTCGATATGGGTTATTAGATTGCCTTCAAGCCTGAAGATGCTTCTTCCGTCTTCATTCTTATCCAGATAAAGTCTTAAGTTGCTTGAGTCGAAAACAGGACTGTAACCCATAGCTTCTGTTGAAATATGAAGGGGTATAAACTGGGTGAATTCAACTTTTTCTTTTATTTGCTGGAAGCTTTCACAGGTCAAATCGTCATTAGACGATTTAATTTTATAAAGGAGAGTAACATAGATGAAACCGCTTATTATGGCCTTATCCGATGTTATCTGCATGTAGTTTTCAAGGGCAGTTATTCTGGAGAAAAGAATCTCTTCAGGAGAATAATCACTGGATGGAGTTATTTCCTCAGAAATTGATAACATATCTTTGGTTCTTGATGCTACTGAAGAAATCAGACGCATTTCTTTTAGACACTGAATATCTTCGCCTTCAATTCCCCGGAATATGGACAGCTTCTGGTCTGAGTATTCCTTTTCAAGTAAACGCAGTGTAATCCTTGCTCTATATTTGCGCTCGTTTATGACCGAAAATTCTATTTTGTCTATTTCACAGCTGAGAACGATAGTCGTAAAAGGCTTTGCCTTAATCTGATCTTTAAACGGAATTTTGTTGTGAATTGAGATTATTGTATAGGCACCCTGATTTATTTCAGGCAGGTACAGCGTTTGAAGCTGTATGTCGCCGGAAATGGTAAGCATTTCATCATCTTTTGCCATATGGACTATTTCTCTTGTTGCAAGACTTACATTGCCATCCATCAATAGTATTTCTGAAAGATCCGGCTTAACGTCGGGAACAAGTATATCTTCTTCAATTGTGAAAAAAAACGGTTCCGGTATTTCCACATTTGTTACCTGCACATTGTCATACTGGAGTCCTTCGGTAATTGGGATCAGCTCCGAAGGACTTATTTCCTTAGCAGGAACCATAGCATAATCAGGAATATTGTTTTCATTTGACATGGTAATTCCCCTTTCAATAGTTTGTGTTAAATATAATGTATTCCAAGAAAAGAGACATTATGCCTTGTCAGTCAACAGAAAAGCCACTTCTTCCGGTAGAAAAAGCGGCTTAAATTCGTGTTCTATATTTAATTAATTAATCCATCACAAAGTAAGAATTTTATTTAATATCACATGGGCTGCCTGTTCTTTTGACATTAATTCCAACTCTTCAATGGAGTCCTTAGTAATCAGCGTGATGATATTGGTATCGCTTTTGAAGCCTGAGCCGGAAGAGCTCAGAGAGTTTGCACATATCATGTCGCAGTTTTTCTTTGTAAGCTTTTTCTGCGAGTTCTCAAGCAGATTTTCAGTTTCCATTGAGAAGCCGCAGATAATCTGGTTTTCTCTTTTGTTTTGACCAAGGTGAAGAAGAATATCCTTTGTCCTCTTCAACGGAATGGACATTGAATCATCTGAGGCTGATTTCTTTATCTTGTTTTCTGCTACCGTTACAGGAGTGTAATCGGCAACAGCAGCGGCCTTTATGATGATATCACTTGACATTCTCCTTTTATCTACTTCAATAAACATATCTTCTGCACTGACTATTGGAACACAGGTTATGAATTCCGGAGGCACTACATCCATATGTCCGTGAACAAGAGTAACCTCTGCACCGCGCAGCATGGCAGCCTGAGCTAACGCACAGCCCATTTTACCGCTTGAATGATTGGTAATATATCTAACAGGATCGATGGGTTCTCTTGTGGCTCCGGCAGTAATCAGCACCTTTTTACCGGCAAGATCCTTCTCAAAGGCGATTTCCTTTATGATATGCTGAAAAAGAAGCGATTCTTCCGGCATTCTTCCGTCTCCTGAATCTCCGTTTGCAAGCATACCTGTTTCAGGAGTGACGATTTCATAACCAAATTTCTTCAGCTTTTCTAAATTATCCTGCACTATTGGGTTGTGGTACATGTTATGGTTCATTGCAGGAGCGATGATTTTTTTACATGGACAGGCGATAACTGTTGTAGTAAGCATATCATCTGCAAGACCGTTGGCGATTTTGCCGATAACGTTTGCAGAAGCAGGTGCAACCATAACTATATCAGCACGTTTAGCGAGGGCAACATGCTCTACGCTGTACTGAAAATTGCGGTCAAAAGTGTCGATAAGACATTTATTACCTGTCAAGGATTCAAAAGTGATTGGATTAATAAACTGGGTGGCATTCTGAGTCATGAGAATCTGTACATCAGCGCCCGCCTTTTTTAGCATACGTGCCAAATTTGGGATTTTATATGCAGCAATACTGCCCGAAACGGCAATTACAACTGTTTTTCCTTTTAACATAACTACCTCGTATATCTCATTTTGTTTTAAAGTACAATAAGAACATATCACAATATTCCTGTCAGAATCAAGACGAAAAAACTAGAACTTTGTATTTTTTATGTTATAATAAATAGTTGGTATGATGCAGCGAAAGCGGCAACAAGATTAGGAGGAAAAAATGATTCTAGTAATAGATATAGGGAATACAAACATTGTTATAGGATGTTTTGACAAGGACGAAATTATTTTTAGAGAGAGAGTATCAAGCAGCCAAAAAGCAACAGACTTGGAATACGCTGTGAGCATTAAAACTGCGTTAGAAATGCACAAAATTACTCCCGATAGAATTTCCGGGGTAATAATGTCTTCAGTTGTGCCTTCTATTACTAATACATTCAAGAGAGCCATTGAAAAATTATGCGGCACAAAACCTCTTGTTGTTGGTCCTGGAATAAAGACAGGTCTAAGCATTAAAATTGACAATCCGGCACAGCTTGGAAGTGACCTGGTTGTAGATGCAGTAGCAGGGATAAATGAATATCCTGTTCCGCAGATAATAATAGATATGGGAACAGCCACTACATACTCTGTTATTGATGAGAACAAGAATTATTTAGGCGGAATGATTACAACAGGGATGTCTGTTTCCACTGATGCCTTAATCGGTAGGACTGCACAGCTTCCAAAGATTGCCTTTGATACACCTAAACGATTAATCGGTACGAATACCGTAGATTGTTTAAAGAGCGGAATAATGTTTTCTACAGCATGCAGCATCGATGGAATGATTGAACGAAT
>CALZMV010000007.1 GCA_945788655.1 uncultured Clostridia bacterium
TTATCTGTTCATATGCTTCTTGATAGCAGCGAAGGTTTCTTCGCTCAATACATGTTCGATTTTGCAGGCATCGGCTGCTGCAGTTTCCGGATTAACACCGAGGGCGATGAGACCGTTGGTAATTAGAATGTGTCTTTCGAATACCTTTTGAGCAATCTTTAGACCTTCATCTGTGAGAAGGATATTGCCGCTTGCATCCGTTTCCACATATCCGTTTTCACGGAGATTTTTCATTGCAACGCTTACGCTTGGTTTTGAAAAGTTCAATGCGTGAGCGATGTCTATGGAACGGACGGTGCCTTTTTCCTGTTGTAACATGTATATTGTTTCTAAGTAGTTTTCTGCTGATTCAAGAATTTTCATAAAACACCTTTTTTATACTGTTTAGTCTTCTTTGATTATTCCCTTTAAAGAACTTGCAAGTCCTGCGAGGCTCTGAATTTCTGATGGAACGATAATCTTTGTTGCCTGACCGTCTGCAGCCTTTTCGAAAGCTTCAAGACTCTTGAGGGCGATAACGGAATCGTCTGCTCCTGCATCCTTGATAAACTTCAGACCGTCTGAAGTAGCCTTGTTAATCATGAGAATTGCTTCTGACTGACCTTCAGCCTCTCTGATTGCTGCTTCCTTTTTAGCCTCTGCCTGGAGGATTGCTGCCTGCTTTTCTGCTTCTGCCTGAAGGATTGCCGCCTGTTTGCTAGCTTCTGCCTGCAGAATTGCAGCTTCTTTTTGACCTTCCGCAATAAGAACCTGTGATTTCTTTTCACCTTCTGCGATGAGGATAGCTTCACGTCTTTCACGTTCTGCTCTCATCTGCTTTTCCATTGCGGTCTGAATATCGCGAGGTGGAGTGATGTTCTTAACTTCAACACGATTGATCTTGATGCCCCATGGGTCTGTAGCTTCGTCCAGAACAAGTCTGATCTTTGAGTTGATATGTTCACGGCTTGTTAGGGATTCGTCCAGTTCCAGTTCACCGATAATGTTTCTGAGTGTTGTTGCAGTAAGATTTTCGATTGCGTCCAATGGACTTTCTACGCCGTAAGCATATAGCTTAGGGTCAGTAATCTGGAAGTAGATTACTGTGTCTATTTCCATTGTAACGTTATCCTTTGTGATTACAGGCTGTGGTGGGAAGTCAATAACCTTTTCCTTCAAGGAAACCTTCCTTGCAACCTTGTCAATCAAAGGAATTTTAAAGTGAAGGCCTACCTGCCATGTCGCATGGTATGCGCCAAGTCTTTCAACGACGTAAGCTCTTGCCTGCGGTACGATTCTGATGTTGGCAACAAGCAACCAAACAAAAATGCCGATAACGACTAAAGTTATTATGAATTTGAATATACCCATTTTCCCCTTCCTTTCTAACCTTCAGCTGTGGGAGCTACTATTAGCTTTACCCCTTCAATAGCAATAACCTTTACGAGAGTGCCCGATTCAATAAGAGCATTATCTCTGCATACTGCAGACCATTCCTGTCCGCGTACTCTGACCTGTCCTACCTTGTGCGGCGCAATAGGCGCAATAACCTCTGCAATTTCTCCTATTAAAGCATCCGCGTTGGTGCTTTCAGATCCGGTCTTTAGCTTTTCGACGAAAATCTTTCGAGTAAAGACTAAAAGAAACAGGGAAACTGCTAAAAAAACTATAACTTGGGCAGCGATAGGAAAATCCAGCAGCGATAAGATGAGTGCAATCAACGCACCTGCTGCAAACCAGATGGTAGTAAGGCCAACTGTGGCAGCTTCAACTGCAAGAAAGATAACCGCAAGAGCTAACCATATGATGGTCATGCTGACAGTGATTCCTGATATTGTCATAAACTCTTTCTCCTTTCCTCCTTATGCGAATTATACCATTTTGATACAGCCGTGGCTACTGTTATTTTTTTGTCCCTGCGTAGTTCATATCGTACTCGATTACACAGAGGAAGGACGAATTGAATTCGCTTACCTTCTGCTTGAGAATATCGCTGATTTCCTTTTGGGACAGCTCACATTCGTGAGATAAAACTACATCGAAGATAACATTGGTGTGGGTAGTACCGGGTACAATTCTAAGGTCGTGAAAGCCTAATGTACCGGGAATTCCACTGAGGACATCCTTCAAAATATGGGTTAGGGGCTCTCTGTATGGATTGTTTATATCTACAGGGTCCATGTGAACCGTAAGCAGAATATTGAGACTTTCGCTCAGATTTTTCTCGATGGTGTCTATAAGGTCGTGGCTTTCCATTACATCCACGGAAGAATCAACTTCAATATGCATGGAAGCAAAGACCTTCCCCGGTCCGTAGTTGTGTACAATAAGGTCGTGTATTCCTATTGCTCCGTCATAGGCCATGGCCATGGCTTCAATCTGTGAAACCAGTTCCTCGTCGGGAGCCTCGCCCAAAAGCGGGCTGATTGTTTCTTTTATTAAGCTGACACCTGACCACAGGATAAATACTGCCACAGCAAGACCAAAGTATCCGTCGACCATGACGTTGAAGAAATGACCGATTAAGATACCCAGAAGAACTACAACTGTTGAAATTACGTCGTTTCTACTGTCTGTTCCTGTTGCTATCAGAGCAAGAGAATTGATCTTTTTGCCTGTGGAAATATTAAATATAGCCTGCCAAACTTTAATGGCGATTGCAATCAGAAGAACTATTACAACTGTCCAGCTGAATTCCAGGGGTTCGGGTGTAATAATCTTTTCTAAAGAACTTTTACCCAGCTCAAATCCTACGATGAGAATCATGACAGAAACAGCCATTCCTGCGATGTATTCGATACGAGCATGGCCGTAAGGGTGTTCCTCATCTTCAGGCAGGGATGCTAGTTTAAATCCAAGGAGGGTTATAATGGAAGAAGCGCCGTCGGCCAGGTTGTTGATACCGTCTGCAACGATGGATATACTTCCTGAAATAAGCCCTATAAGGATTTTCATTGTACATAGTATGGTATTAGATATTATGCCCACAATTCCTGCAAGCTTCCCGTAATCATCTCTTACTTTGGGATCCCTTGTGTTTTCGTAATTCTTAATAAACCATTTGAATAAAAAATTTCCCATTGTAACCTATTTCCTCCAAAATTATTCTTCCATTGCGCCTTTGATTGCTGCTGCAAGCTGGTCAGGACATGAAGTGTTCTTGAAACCGCAGGTTATCCCTGAGAGCTTCTTAACAACCTCGTCCCAAGGAAGGCCTTCAACTAGGGCGCTGATACCCTTTAGATTGCCATTGCAGCCGCCGGCAAAGGAAACATTCTTTACAATACCATTATCTATTTCAAACTGGATTTGCTGAGAACAAACTCTTTTTGGCGTATAAGTGTATAACATTTTCTAATTCTCCTTTCATGAATAGTGCTGTTTATGTTAAAATAATATGTACTTAAACTACAACAGTATATCATAAATTATGGAAATAAACTATATGAATGAAGATAAGAAATTATTATTAAATATCATAGAAGACAAATACAGAAGCTTTCAGAAAAGCTATTCCATTGTGACTACTGATTTTCTGGACATGACACAGGCTTCCCATGCCGCTTCTTTTGTCAGGAGCCACCAGCGGGAAGGAGTGTTCTTTTATGGCGGATATGAGGACGCTACAAGAAAGATGGTAGTCTTTATTCCTGACTATCTGGCGGTTGAAACTGAAGAGGAGTTATTTTTGCATTTTAAAGATTATCCTGAAGATTGCCCTATGGCTGTTTTGGATGTAAAAATCAGAGAAAAGGGTGCAGTCCTAAAGCATTCCGACTACCTGGGTTCGATACTGGGTCTTGGAATAAAGCGTGAAAAGACAGGCGATATTATGGTCAGGGAAGATGGTGCGCAGATTTTTGTAACCCGGGAGATTGCCGATTATCTTGCAGAAAACTATTACAAGGCAGGTCGCGTCAGTGTAGAGGCAAGGGTCAAAGAAATAAAGGATTTAATAATCACCGAGGCAAACACAAAGGAAATAAGGGTATCTGTTGCATCTGCAAGACTGGACAACATGATTTCTGCAGCTTTTGATGTATCAAGAAAAGCAGCTGTGGAGGCCATTGGAAGAGGTTTGGTGTTTGTAGACGATATGGAGAACAAAAAGCCTGATTATTCCCTGAAGGGTGGCGAAAAGCTGGTTCTCAGGGGCAAGGGCAAGGCTATATATAAAGGTACATCAGGGACTTCCAAAAAAGGAAAGATATATGTTAATTTCGACAGATATATTTAGTCTAAAGCGTTTAGTCTAAAGCGTTGCGGACATATTCACCTTGGAGAATCAGTGGAAATGATAAAAAAGAACAGATACAGCGAAAATAAGATATTGACCCCTAATGAGCAGGAATTGTTGTCACAAAAAAGGGTTGCCGTAATAGGCTGCGGCGGACTCGGTGGTTATGCTGCAGAGGAACTTGCAAGGCTCGGCATAGGCGAGCTTGTCCTCTGCGATGGTGACAGCTTTGTTAACTCAAACTTAAACAGGCAGCTTATGTGCACAGAAGATAATATAGGCTGCAGCAAGGCGGTCGAAACAGCAAAACGTCTTTTCGATGTCAATTCGGAAGTTAAGACCATAGTGAAAAAAGAATATTTTGATGAAGATAACGCAATTGATATATTGAAAGATTGTCACCTTGTAATAGATGCAGTGGATGACAAGAAGGCGAAGCTTTTTCTCGAAAAAATGTGCCGAAAGCTTGAAATTCCGCTTGTTCACGGTGCTGTAAGCGGTTGGTTCGGTCAGGTTTGCACCGTATTGCCGGGGGACGAAACTCTCAAGACGATTTACGGTAACAACCTTGAAAGTGACGACAAAGAGTTTAATGGTAATTCAGCATTTACCCCGGCGGTGATAGCCTCCATTCAGGTGGCGGAAGGGCTTAAGGTCCTCACAGGTCAGGAGGATATTCTGAGAAAAAAAGTATTGTTTGTAGATCTGAAGCATTGCGACATGCAGATTATGGAATTAAGTTTAGGGGAAAAGCAGGAGTAGAAGATGAAAAATACCGAAGATCGTAAGGTTTCATTTATCGATATTGAAGCAGATAAATGGCTGAAGGAGAACAAGGATCCCCATTACCTCTGTTCAATGCGATTTAAAGCGGATTATGTAATAGAATTAAAGGGTAAAAAAATTGGAGATTGTATCAGTATCGATAAGGGAATTGTAGAGATTACGCAGATGGGCAAAAGGTGTTTTGAGGAATGTGAGTTCCTAAAGAAATCAAAAGTGCCTTGCCCTCTAGCCAATGGGGTTGCCTTTGCAAAGATAAAAAGTGTTTGATTATGAAGGATAAATATAACAGAGAAATAAATTACATAAGGGTGTCCATAACTGACAGATGCAATCTGAGGTGCAGATACTGCATGCCAATGGGGGCTGTTGAAAGAACATCTCAGGAGCAGGTCCTAAGCTTTGATGAGATTGTAAGAGTCTTAAAAAGCTGTGTCAGTGTCGGCATAAGGGATGTCAAGATAACCGGCGGAGAACCACTGGTGCGAAAGGATGTGCCAAAACTGATTTCAATGATAAAGGATATCGGCGGCATCGGTAAGGTTACTTTGACAACCAACGGCATTTTGCTTTACGACAGAATAGATGAGCTCTATAGGGCAGGTCTTGACGGTATAAACATAAGCCTTGATACTTTAAACAGAGAAAAATACAAAGAGATTACCGGTTTTGATATGCTCAACGAGGTTCTAAAATCCATGGAAGCATGCAAAAAATATAAAGATTTGAATGTAAAGCTCAACGTTGTCACTTTGAGTAAATATAATAGAGATGAGGTTTTAGACTTTGCACAGCTTGCAAAAAATAGTAAAATAGATGTTAGATTTATAGAAATGATGCCTATGGGACTTGGGAAGACTTTTGAGGGTTACAGCCAGCAGGAAATAATGGACCGGCTTGAGGCAGAGTTTGGCAGGCTTAATCCGGTTAGCGACAGGAGAGGAAGCGGACCCGCAGTATACTACGAAATACCTGGCTTTATAGGCAAAATTGGCTTTATCAGTGCCATTTCTCATAAATTTTGCAAGGATTGCAATCGCATAAGGCTCACCGCCCAAGGACTGCTGAAGCCATGTCTGCAGTATCAAAGCGGTATTGATATGAGACGAATTCTAAGAGAAGAGACTGACGATCAGCTTCTTCCTGCCATAGAGAGAGCTTTGGAAGCAAAGCCAAGGCAGCATTCTTTTGGTTCACAATCTATCGAGGATAGAGAAGAAAAATATATGTCTGAAATAGGAGGTTAAAGACAAAATGAAAAAGCTATTATCAATTTTAATGGTTGCTGTAATGGTATTATCCTTTGCGGCTTGTGGCAGCGAACCTGAAGTGGATCTTCAGATTTTAATCGAAGAAGATGAAAACATGATTAATACATACAGCTTAATTGCTGTAGATCAAGACGCACCTTTTGTGGATGCAGATGGTAAATCAATTTCAGATGTGAAGCTTAATGAAGCAGGTGCTGATGCCCTCATCAACTGGATGCTGGCTGAAGATACAGCAAAGCTCATTGCTGATTATGGTAAAGAGGAATATGATGATTGTCTGTTCTACAACCTTGAAGGTGCTCCGGTATCCGAGGCAGATATTCCTAAGGCTTCAGATGAAACAAAGACCATCAGAATGTCTACAACTACATCGGTAAACGATTCAGGACTTCTGGGCTATTTACTCCCTAAGTTTGAAGAGAAATATGGATACAAGGTTGAAGTGTTCTCAGCGGGAACAGGTAAGTCTATCGAGAATGCAAAGTGCGGCAATGCTGACCTTATTTTAGTGCATGCCAAGGCACAGGAAGAGGCATTTATTGCAGCAGGCTATGGCAGAGCAGTTGATGGAATGGAGAACGAAAGACTTCCGTTTATGTACAACTACTTCGTTCTCTGCGGACCTTCCGCTGACCCTGCAAAGGTTAAGGAACAAGACAGCGTGTTAGACGCATTTAAGGCTATTGCCGATACAAAGAGCCTCTTTGTATCCCGTGGAGATGCTTCAGGCACACATACAAAGGAATTGGCATTATGGCCGGCTGAGCTTGGAATTACAGCTGAAGCAGAGTCTTTCGCAGACTACAGCGACTGGTACATTTCTTCAAATGCAGGAATGGGTGCATGCTTGCTTCAGGCAAGTGAAAAGGGTGCATATATCCTTTCTGACAAGGCGACTTTCCTGACATTTATTGCAAACGGCGGCGTAATAGAACAATAGTGAACATTACATATTAAGAGGCAAAGATGGGAACAGCTTTTGAAAAAGCCATCGGGCTTATTGCAGCGGGAGACGAAACGCTGCTGGACATAATAAGTGTAACCTTGAAAATGAGTTTATCAAGCTCCATACTGGCACTCCTTATAGGGGTGCCTTTTGGGGTGTTTCTGGGCAGTTCGCATTTTCGCGGCAAGAAGGTTATAGTGGTGATAAACCGCACGTTGATGGGACTTCCTCCTGTAGTGTGCGGGCTTCTTTGTTTTTTGATGTTCTGCGGGGTAGGACCTCTGAGACATTTAAAACTTCTGTATACTGTTAAGGGCATGGTTATCGCTCAGATCATTCTTATTACACCGATAGTTGTGGGGTCCATGGAGCCTTTTGTGGATGGAATTTATCCCATGATTAGAGACACTTCCGAGGGGCTTGGCCTTTCAAAGGGAAGGATTACAAAGCTTCTCATAAATGAAAGCAGGTATCAGATAGTTTCAACATATCTTCTGGCACTTTCCAGAGCACTGGCAGAGGTCGGTGCAGTTTCAATGGTTGGCGGTGCAATAATTTTTAAGACAAATGTAATGACAACAGCCATAATGAACTATACGAACATGGGCAATTTCCAGATGGCTATGGCTCTTGGAATCATACTTATGGGGATGTCCCTTGTGATAAACATTGTTGTATCGCTGATACAGAGGGGGTCTGAGATATGATAACAGCCAAACCGGTTACAAAGACTCTTGACAAAGGGGCTAAGTCTTTCACTCTGAGCATACCCGAAATGTCTTTTAAGGAAGGCGTAATTTATGCACTTATAGGAGCAAACGGCAGCGGTAAATCCACCTATGGCAAGCTTTTGTTGCAGGAACTGAAGCCTCAGGCAGGATATATGGCACAAAAAAGCTATGCTTTCAACATGTCCGTTGAAAAGAACATTATGGTCAATTCTGCAAACTCTATAGAAGACAGACAAAAATGTGCATATCTGATGGACAAGCTTAAACTTGCAGCCATCGCCAATCGAAATGCTAAAGCTGTATCAGGAGGCGAAAATGCCAGAATGGCCCTTGCACGTATAATGATGAAGGACTACAGGCTGCTTATTTTAGATGAGGCTACTGCCGCAATGGATCAGGAATCAACCCTCGCTTCAGAGCATCTGATAAAGGAGTACTGTCAGAAGCATAAATGCAGTATTATTTTGATAACTCACTCTCTAGCCCAGGCAAAGAGACTGGCAGATGAAGTGATTTTTATAGATAATGGAAGGCTGATTGAAATGGGACCTTCTGAGATGCTTTTAGGTAATCCGAAGAAAGAAGAAACAAAACGTTACATAGAATTTTATGGATATTAAATTGCTTGAAGTTGACACTCTTGAGAGTGCTTTAGAAAAACTGCATAAGAATTATTTGGCGGCACATGAAGGAAAAGGGCTAAGCTCCCAGAGAGTGGAGAAGCTGCCGCTTTCTGAATGCTATAACAAGGTGCTGGCAGAAGATATTATGTCGCCGGAAAACATCCCCGCCTTTAACAGGTCAACGGTGGATGGCTACGCCTTGTGCGCAAAGGATACACAAGGGGCCTCCGAGAGTCTGCCTGTTTTTTTGGACATTGTCGGAGAAGTAAAAATGGGTGAAGTTCCTGACTTTACCATAAATCCCGGTCAGTGTGCCTATGTCCCTACGGGAGGGGCCTTGCCTGATGGCGCAGATGGAGTAGCAATGGTGGAGCATTGCCAGCTCTTTGGACCGGCTCAGGTTGCCGTATACAGTTCTCTTTCCTTTGGGCACAATATGGTTTTTCAGGGAGATGATGTAAGCCGTGGTCAGACTATACTAAAAAAAGGCAGTATTATTGAACCTGCAGACATGGGTCTTCTTGCATCCATAGGAAAGACAGAGATACTTACATATAAACCGTGGAAGATTTCCATCATTTCTACGGGAGATGAAATCGTAAACCCTTCTTGCACTCCCAATCCGGGGCAGATGCGAGATGTCAACACCTACGGCTTAATCGGGGAGATAAAAAGGCTAGGGTTTGATGTTGCAGGATGCCGGCTTGTAAGGGACGATTACAAGATGCTAAAAGATGCTGCTATAGAAGCGGCCAAGGTGAGCGATGTGGTGCTCATCTCAGGAGGCAGCTCCAAAGGCAAGAAAGATGTCACAGAAGAGGTTCTCGATGATATTACATCGGGAGGAGTATTTGTGCATGGACTTGCGGTTAAGCCCGGCAAACCCACAATTCTGGCAACAGATGAGCAGGGAATAATCTTTATAGGGCTTCCCGGGCATCCTGTGGCAGCACTGCTAATATTCAGACTGCTGATAGGCGGCTTATGGGAGATGGAAATCGGAGGAAGCAAAGGCTTAGGGGCTATGCCTCATAAGGCAAAAATGGCAGTCAATATTGCCGCCTCTCCAGGAAGGAAGACCTTTCAGCTTGTTACCCTTGAAAAGGGACTGGCGGTGCCCGTGTTGGGCAAATCGGGTCTCATTGCAACCATGTCAAAGGCTCATGGCTACATAGTTATGGATGTAAACCAGGAGGGCATAAATAGAGGCGAAGAAGTGGAAGTTTGGCCATTGTGAAGCTTTAATGCTTTTTATTCTGGCTAGATAGGCCGGATAGGAAAAGAAATAATGAAAAGACGAAATCTATATTTGAAGACAATGGCAGTGGAGGAAGCCCTGTCAAAATACATGGAAGCCCTCAGGGCTGAAGGCATAATAGAAAAACTGGGAAGCCGCAGGGAGACGATAAGCACCTATGATACCCTTGGAAGGGTTACCTCTGAAGCGGTTTACGCCAAGTGCTGTTCTCCTCTTTTTAACGCCGCAGCAATGGATGGCATTGCGGTTAAATCAGCTGATACCAGGAATGCCAGCGAGAGAAAACCCTTAACTCTTGAACTGAATAAAGATTATATTATTGTTGATACGGGAGATCCGGTCAAATACCCTTTTGATGCTGTTATAATGGCGGAAGACGTGATGGAAGTGGATGATAACCATGTAATGATAACGGAATCAGTTCCCGGCTGGCAGCATGTACGTCCTATCGGAGAAGATATTGCCGCAGGAGAAATGATTCTGCCTTCTTTTCACAAGATAAGACCTGTTGATATTGGGGTGCTTCTTGCCGGTGGAATACTGGAGGTAGCTGTTGTTCCAAAGCTATCTGTAGGTATTATCCCGACAGGGACAGAAATTATAAAGCCTTACGAAGAACCAAAAGAGGGTGACATTATCGACTCAAACTCCGGTATGTTCAGTGCCATGGCTTTTGAAAACTCCTGCAGACCGCACATATATGACATAGTTCCGGACGATTTTGAAGCCATAAAAAGAGCTGTTTTGAAGGCGGCGAAGGAGAACGATATAGTCCTAATAAATGCGGGCTCAAGTGCAGGAACGGAGGACTTTACTGAACCGGTGTTAGAGAAGCTGGGCAGTGTAGCAGTCCATGGGGTTGCTATGAAGCCCGGTAAACCTGTTATTCTGGCTCATGTTGAAGGGAAACCCGTTATTGGACTTCCGGGATATCCCGTAAGTGCATATCTTGCCTTTGAAAATTTTGTTCTCCCTGTTATTAAGGCTATCAATGGAGAAACGGAAGCAAAGGCAGACATAAAGAAGGCCATATTGGCCAAACGAGTAGTATCTTCTCTTAAACATAGAGAATATGTAAGGGTAAAGCTTGGTATGGTAGGTGGCACAATGGTTGCATCGCCTTTGGCAAGAGGAGCAGGTGCGGCAATGAGTCTGGTTAGAGCGGATGGATTCTGCATCGTTCCTCAGGCAAGCGAAGGCTTTGAAGCAGGCTCAGAGGTTGAGGTTAAGCTGATAAAATCTCCTGAAGAGATAGAAAATACCTTGGTTTCCATCGGGAGCCACGACCTTATTCTGGATGAAATAGGGGACATGATGGCATCTGAATATCCTGGAATGGGCTTCAGCAGTACCCACGTAGGAAGTATGGCAGGGCTCATGGCGCTGCAAAGAGGTGAAACGGTAATTGCACCTACACACCTTCTTGACATGGAGACAGGGGAATACAATGTATCTTACTTAAGAAATCTCTTTAACGAGAGCGAAGTGGTGCTCATAAAGGGAGTTGAAAGAGTTCAGGGAATAATGGTAAAGAAGGGCAACCCATTAGACATAAAAACTGCGGAAGACCTGAAGAGAGTCAGATATGTCAATAGACAGCGAGGTGCGGGAACAAGGGTGCTTTTAGATTATATTCTGAAGCATAAAGGTATTTCGCCGGAGGAAATAGACGGTTACGACAAGGAAGTGGCGACCCATATGGCAGTTGCCGCTAGTGTTGCTTCGGGAGAAGTGGATGCAGGAATGGGCGTGAAATCTGCAGCTAATGCTATGAATCTTGATTTTATTGAAGCAGGCGTTGAAGAATACGATTTTGCCATAAGGAAGGAAAGTCTGGAATTACCGCAGGTAAAGGCATTTTTGGAGCTTTTGAAGAGTGAGAAATTCCATAGAAAGCTGGATGAAATGGGTGGCTATGGGTACAGTCAGGCAGGAAGGATTGTGGAGATAAAGAGCCATTAAACCACATCGTTTTATCAAAAAATAATGAATGAATAAAAAAATCGAAGAAATTTCTTCCTTCGATACTGTTATATTACCACATTTTTGACAAAAAATCAAGTATTGCAATCTTCCTCCGACGGGTGTAATAAGTATACACCACATCTTTCAAGGAGGACAATAAATGAATAATTTAACTGCAAAAATCAGTTGCTTTGCAAGAGCCTATCATCACAGAGAAAATAAAATTCAGATATTCAGTGATGACAAGGCTTTTTTGCTTTTGGGAAAAGAGTATGACATGATTGCTCAAAACATGAAGCAGGGAGTTAGTTTTTTCCTGCCTGAGTTTAAGGGAACTGCCGAGGAGGGGCTGAGACTTATTGTTAACAAGCAGCTTTCGCCTTCGGTACTTGGCAGAAGTGCCTTTTGTGAAGAAATGCTTCAAAGCGAGAAGCGTCTGGGATGCAGGCAGCATGTTGTTTTCGCTGCCGGCTACGATACCTTTGGCGTGAGGAATGATGATGAGTCACTTTCCGTATATGAATTGGACCTGCCGGAGGTCCTTTGGGATAAGGTAGAAAAAATAAAAGAAGCCGGACTTGAGGATTGCGCAGTAAAGGTGCCATGCAATCTTGTAGAATCTACCTGGACACAAAAACTCCTTGAAAAGGGATACAATCCCGGCAGGAAAGCCTTCGGAAGCCTGCTTGGAATAAGCTATTATCTTAATGAGCAGGATTTTAAACTTCTCATTGAAAATATAGGCAAAATCATGGCAGAGGGCTCTGCAATATGCTTCGATTTTCCGTTGAGGGAGGAAAGCAGAGAGGCAAGAATCAACAGGACCTTAGCAAAAGGCGCCGGAGAAGAAATGAAGGCGGCTTATTCGTACGGAGAAATAGAAAAGCTCCTTTCGGAGTGTGGCTTTATAATATATGAGTATCTGGATGACGATGCCGTGACAGAACGCTTTTTCTCTGAGTACAACCTGCACAATCCGGAATGTACGGTTACCGCGCCTAAGGGTGTGGGCTATGTTCTTGCAGTCAGAAAGCAGTATTAAAAATGAGCCCTTCTGCTGAAGGGCTCATTTAAAAAGCGTTTTGCGATATTAACAGCTGTTATTGTCTAATTGTATCGATAAGCTTCTTGAAGTCCTTTTTCTTCCAGATAACAGGAACCGGATAAAGAGGATTACCTTCCTTCATGGCCCATCTTATAATCTGAGGAACATCTTTGTCCTGAATAACATCAAGGCCAACAGGAATATCCATCTTTTCTTTCAAATCCTCAATCCAGCAGATGAACTTTTCTGCCTTTTCAGCATCGTTTGCACCTTCCATGCCACATACTTCGGCCAGGCGAGCAAGTCTTTCGTGAGCAGCGCTGCCGAATTGTCTCATTACATGAGGAAGGATTACAGACATGGCAAGTCCGTGAGGAGTTCCGTAAAGTCCGCCTAATGTGTGACCAACAGCATGAACATAGCCTACGCAGCCTCTTGTAAAGGCTCTTCCTGCATAAAACGCAGCATCCTGCATGTTGTTTCTCGCTTCGAGGTCACTTCCGTCGCAGTAGGATCTGTAAAGATTATCATAAATAAGCTTTACAGCCTTTTCTGCAAGTTCGTTTTCCAGTTTAGTGTTGTAAGTGCTGTTTGTGTATGCCTCAACGGCATGGCATAAAGCATCCATTCCTGTAATTGCAGTTACCTTTGGTGGCAGACCTGCAATAAGTTCAGGGTCTAAAACTGCATATTTAGGCATAAGGCATATATCGTTAATAGACGCTTTATGTTTTGTTGCAACTATTGTAATAACGGAAGCAATTGTGGTTTCTGATCCTGTACCGGCAGTGGTAGGAACAGCAAAAATTGTAGGCAATTTGCGAAGTACCTTTAAAGTACCCTGGAGCTGCTGAATGGCCTTATTCTTCTTAACGTGCATAGTTCCAATAGCCTTGGCGCAGTCCATAGCGGAACCGCCTCCAAAGGCAACGATGGCTCTGCATTTGTTCTCGTGATAGATTTCAAGTCCTTCGAATACATTTACATCTGTAGGATTTGGTTGTACGCCATCATAGATTGCGTACTCTACGCCTGCCTCATCCATTGCTTCAAGCATTCCGTCAAGCAGTCCAAGTTCACGGAGAACCTTATCTGTTACAATTAAAACCTTCTTAAAATGTTTTTTTCTGATTAAAGCGGGAAGTTCTTTTACTGAGCCCGGACCCTCAAGGGTCTTTGGCATTCTCCATGGCAGGAAGTTCATGCCGACTTTAAATATGCTCTGATATATTCTGCAATACAATTTATACATAATTAACACCTTCTTTTATTTGATTTTTATCCTCAAGCTATGCTGAACATAACTAAAAATAAACCATATTAAAAACTGACAGCGCCAATCGGGCATGCCTTCATACATATTTTGCACGAAATACATTTTGATGAATCGGTCATTGCTGCCACCGTATTTATATCGCCTTTAAACGCCGGCCCCTGTATTTCAAGGCAATCCTGCGGGCAGTTCTCCACACAGAGGCTGCAGCCTACGCAACGGGTAACATCTATTACAGGCTTTTCCCACTGATCCTTTGGTATCTTATGGGTTTGTGCTCCTTCGTTGTCTAAGATTGCCTCTTTTGGACAAAGCTTGCCGCAAAGACCGCAATCGATGCAGTATTCCGGGTCAACCTGATGAAGGGATTTGACTTCTCCTGTTATTGCGCCCACAGGGCAGTTTTTAGCACACAGCGTGCATCCTATACATTTATCTGTAATTAAATATGACATTGAATCAGCCTCCTCCGGCGGGCGCCAGAAATACTACTTCTGAGCCGTCTTCTATTTTTGAAGAAAATTTGCTTTGTTTGCCGTTTACCATAACAACGCAGTTTTTAAGCTCCTTCATCTGGAGGGTTGTGGAATCTGCTAAGGCCTGGCACGCTTCTTTAACGGTGCTGACATCTGCTTCGAGACCTTTGCACCCACTCTTAAGTCTGAGAGACCCAAACAACTTAATAGTAACCATATGCTATTCGCCTTCTTTCTCTTCTGCAAACATTTTGCAGGCATCCTCATAGCTTGCTAGTCCGTCAAGGTTTAACTTCTTTAAGGTTTTTGGTTTAGGAATTCCATCGCCGGTCCATCCTCTTGCCGCATAATATACGGACTTCATAGGTTCCAGAGGAACCTTTGTCTTTTCGTCGCCCTTTATCTGAGGCTCATCTGTAAGTCTGGATGGAAGTGAATCATCTTTTCTGCTTATACCAAAACGTGTATTGATATGCCTTTCTAAGGTATATCCGCGTTTTCCTGCCTTAAAGAAGGAGCCGAAGGTTACAGGCATTCCTGTTACATGATGCAGTGCAATAGACTGATTGAACAGCACGGGAATGTGTATGCATGCAACCTGCGGAAAAGTATTTAATGCCCTAAGCACCGGTCCAAGATATGGAACAGACTTACAGAAAGCCTTGGTGTACCAACTGTTTGGATGCGAAATAAGGGGTGCAGGGAAAAATGCATATGTTGTAAACAGGCATTGTCCGCAGCTTGAAACCGCCTCCATCAGATCCTGGAACATTACTGTAAAATCAGGCTTCCCGTGTGGGTTTTGCTGATCAACATTAAGACTCAGACCCTCAAGAAGAACCATGTATCCTCCGTTTAAGTGGCAGCCTCCTCTGTTTGAAACAGCATATCCAAGGCCCAGGCCTACGCTTCTTCTCGGCTCGTAGGCAGCCAGCTCAAGACCTTTGGAGTGTATTGCAAATTCCTTTCCTCCATATTTTTCGGAAAGCCATTTTGAACCGTTAGCAAGTTCATCGCCTATGCCCCTTCTGTGAGCAATATCGTCAAAGACCTGAGAAATTTCGTCGGTTTGACCGAAGGCAAGTCCGTTATCCCAAAGACCCTTTTCGTTGGCTTCCATTGCATATGCCAAGGTGCTAGCTGCCGAAATGGAGTCCATTCCCAGTTCATCAAGCTCGTAGTTCCACTTTAATATGGAGTACATATCGCTGTTAAGTATTCCGCCGCCCAAAAGGCCAAGAGTTTCTAGTTCAGGACCCTTAACGGCTTTACCGTTTACCTCAACGGTTCTTGCACATTTTATAGGGCAGGACAGGCAGCCCTTATTTACAATGTTAAATTCTTCTGCCAGCAGCTCTCCGTTTACCTTTTCGAAGTCATCATACTGACCGTAGTTGTAGTTTTTGGTTGATAGCTGGCCTCTCATCTGCATGGTGGAAACCAGTCCTGCTGTGCCGAGGCGCGGCAGCTGATCACCTGTGAGAGGATGAGATTTTAAGTATTTGAACCAGCTTTTATTGAGCTTATCAAGCTTCTTTCTGTCATGAACCTGTATTTCATGGTTTCCTGATACTGTAACGGCTTTAAGGTTTTTGTAGCCCATTACAGCCCCCGTACCTCCGCGGCCTGCAAGCCTTTCGTTGCTGACTATTGAGGCATATCTGACCATGTTTTCTCCTGCAGGGCCGATAACGATTTTGCCGTTTTTACGTGCCTTGCCGTTCCTTGTCTTGATTACTTCGTCGAGAGCCTCTTGGACTTTGCCAGTATTCATGCCCCAAAGATCTCTGGCATCGTGGAATTTAAAAGAATTATTATGTATTTCAAGCCATAGAGGAGCCTTAGCTCTGCCCTTTATTATCAGGGCGTCAAAGCCTGCTTTTTTTAGATAATATCCGAAATTGCCTCCGCAGTTTGATGAGGTTATTATCCCTGTCTGTGGTGATAAAGTGGAAATATTGAATCTGCTGGAGCTTGGAGTACCTGTGCCTGTAAAAGGCCCTGTGGTGATGACCAGCATATTCTCTTCTGAAAGTGGTTTGGTATCTTTTGCAATATTGTCACCAAGAATTTTAGCTGCCATAGTCTTGCCGCCAATAAACAGTCTTCTTTCTTCATCAGACCATGGATAGTCGCAAACCTTGCCGGTAGAAAGATCAACCATACATACCCTACCCATGTAGCCGCCATATTTTGTAGCCATGCTAAAGTCCTCCTGTAATTATTTATATATTAATTTTAACACTTAGTTAGAATGGTTGCTAGGCATTTGTTACGATTTTCTTAAGAAATGTTTAACAATGGGTCAAAACGAACACGGAAAGGATTTTTTATGTAATAATAGTGCTTCAGAAGGGGGAATTTGAGATGAGACATATTAGGGGAAATATTTATGGAAATATTTATGATTCAGTAAAAAATGTGGCAGATATCGATGCAAATCGAGTTGCAATTGTGGCAGAATCATCACAAATGACATACGGAGAGCTTTGGGACAGCTCAGACAAGCTGGCTGTATGGATAAAACATAACATTGATAACAATCGTCCGCTTATGGTATATGGACACAAAAGTCCATATATGCTGGTGTGCTTTCTGGCATGTGTCAAATCCGGTCATGCTTACTGCCCGGTGGACATTTCCATGCCAAAAGACAGAATTCAAAAAATAGCCGAGATAATTGACAATAATACCGTTTTAACCACGGAATCATTGGAGCTTGAAGGCTTTGATGTTGTCGCAAAAGATGAGATTGAAGCAATCATCAGCCGGCAGCAGGTGTCAGCAGATGAGCATTGGAGAGTAAGCGGAGATGAAACTTTCTATATAATCTTTACATCGGGAAGCACAGGAACTCCAAAGGGAGTTGAGGTTTCTGAGTCTAATTTAAGAAACTTTCTCAGGTGGTCTTCCTGTCTTGCGAAGAAATATCTGACAAGAGAAAATTCCGTTTTTCTCAATCAGGCACCCTTTTCTTTTGACCTTTCGGTCTTCGACACTTACACATCTCTGGCAACAGGAGGAACTCTTGTATGCCTCGATAAAAAATTGATAAGCAATGCTAAAGACATGTTTGAGTTTATGAAGGAACATAAACCGGAATGCTGGGTTTCCACGCCTTCCTTTGCAGACATGTGCCTTGCTGACAGAAACTTCTCGGAGGAGCTGATTAATGACATCAAGGTTTTTCTGTTTTGCGGAGAGACCCTTTCCAAAAGTACAGCGGCAAAGCTGATGGAAAGATTTCCTCATGCGGCAATCGTCAATACATATGGTCCGACGGAATCCACGGTGGCGGTTACTTCTGTTGAAATAACAAGAGAGATGATTGACAGGGAAGGAGCCCTTCCGATAGGAGTGAGCAAGCCGGGAACAGAAGTATTGGTAGAAAACGGAGAAATAATAATTCTTGGAGATACGGTGGCAAAAGGCTATTACAAGGATTCAGAAAAGACAGAGGTCTCATTTGGACTGCAGACTGACTCCGGGGGAATGACTGTAAAATCCTACAGAACAGGAGATAGGGGTTATTACAGAGATGGAATGCTTTACTGTGAAGGAAGACTGGATTTTCAGATAAAAATGCATGGATATCGAATTGAACTTGGGGATATTGAAGAAAACCTTATGAAGATACAGGGGATAGAAGGAGCGGCTGTGCTTCCAAAGTACGATGAAGGTAAAATCAGACATCTGGTTGCCTTTGTAAAGGCTCCAACTCTCGAGGGAGGTTTCAGAACCAGCAAGTGCCTCAAGGGAATGCTGAAAGAAAGCCTGCCTTCATATATGGTTCCAAAACAATTTATCTATCTTGACGAGCTGCCTATTACAGGCAACGGAAAGCTTGACAGAAAGAGATTGGAGGAACAAATCAGATGACATTGCTTGGCGAAGCATATTTCTTCATTTGGCTTATCCTATTGGCCATTCCTGCCATATGGCTTGGAATCAATGAAAAAAGCATGAAGATTTATGGATTAATCACATCTTCAGTTTTCGCAGCC
>CALZMV010000008.1 GCA_945788655.1 uncultured Clostridia bacterium
TAGATGAAATCTATCACCCGGGCTATGTAGCTAAGAGAATGGAAGTAGGTGCAGTTATTGCGGCAGCTCCTGCAGAAAATGTAGTTAGAGAAGTTCCTGAAGCAGGTGACAGAGTTATCCTTTTAGGCGGAAAAACCGGTAGAGACGGCTGCGGTGGTGCAACAGGCTCTTCAAAATCTCACGATGCTTCATCACTTGAAACATGTGGTGCAGAGGTTCAGAAGGGTAACGCTCCAGAAGAAAGAAAAATTCAGAGATTATTCAGAAATCCTGAAGCATCCAAGCTTATCAGACGTTGTAACGACTTCGGTGCAGGCGGTGTATCTGTAGCTATTGGTGAACTTGCTGATGGTCTTGAAATCAACTTAGATGTAGTACCAAAGAAGTACGATGGTCTTGACGGTACAGAACTAGCTATTTCCGAATCTCAGGAAAGAATGGCGGTTGTTGTTTCCGAAAAGGATGTAGAGCGTTTCTGTCAGCTTGCAAGACTTGAAAACCTTGAAGCTACTGTGGTCGCAACTGTTACTGCAGAACCAAGACTTTCAATGCATTGGAATGGCCAGAACATTGTAAATCTTTCAAGAGAATTCCTTGATTCAAACGGTGCGGAAAAGCACATCACTGTTGAAGCTGTTAAGCCTGAAGCTATAGAAAAGAAGGTTGAAGGCGGGTTCTGCGAAAACTTCAAGGCTCTTGCAGGAGATTTAAACGTTTGCTCAAAGAGAGGTCTTTCCGAAAGATTCGACTCAACAATCGGTGCAGGCACAGTGCTTATGCCGTTTGGTGGCAAGTATCAGAGAACCCCTATTCAGGCAATGGTACACAAGATTTCTGTTGAAAAGCAGGATACTACAACTTGTTCATTAATGTCTTGGGGTTACAATCCATTCATCATGGAAAAGAGCCCATACCACGGCGCATACCTTGCTGTAGTTGAATCTGTAGCTAAGTTAGTTGCTCACGGCGCTAAGTTTGAAGATGTTTACTTATCATTCCAGGAATACTTCGAAAAGCTTGGAAACGACCCTAAAAAGTGGGGCAAGCCATTTGCGGCTTTACTTGGTGCTTTAGAAGCACAGCTCGACTTAGAAGTGGGTTCAATCGGCGGTAAGGACTCCATGTCCGGTACATTTGAAGATATTCACGTACCTCCAACATTAATTTCATTTGCTGTAACAACAGACAGCGTTGACAATATTATTTCACCTGAATTCAAGGAAGCAGGCAACAAGGTTTACTTATTAAAGCCTGAATTAGATGGAAGAGGCCTTCCTACAGGTGCATCACTTAAGGCAGTATTCGATAAGGTTACTGCTCTTATGAGAAAGGGCGTTGTAAAGGCATGTTACACTCCAACTTATGGAGGTATTGCAGAAGCTGTTCTTAAGATGGCTATGGGTAACGGCATTGGCTTTAAGTTTACAGATGCTTTGGATCTTGAAGATGTCTTCGGTTACAACTATGGTGCTTTCGTTATTGAAGCAACTGAAGAAGTAGATGCAGTTCTTATAGGTGAAACAACTGCTGAATTCAAAGTTGTTTACGGAGGCGAAGAACTGGATATGGCTGAAGTGTGCCAGATCTACGAAGACAAGCTTGAACCTGTATATCCTTGCAATATTGCAGTAGACGGTGAAACACCTGCTAACTTATCATATACAACTGATAAGAAGTTCGGTGCAAAGGTTAAGGTAGATGTTCCTAAGGTTCTTATTCCTGTATTCCCTGGTACAAACTGTGAATACGATACTGCTAAGGCTTTCGCCAGAGCAGGTGCAGAGCCTGAAATTTTCTTAATCAACAACCTGACTGCAGCAGATGTTGCTGAATCTGTAAGCAAGTTTGCTGCCAAGGTTAGAGAAAGCCAGATTATCTTTATCCCTGGCGGATTCTCAGGTGGTGACGAACCGGATGGTTCTGCTAAGTTTATCACTGCGTTCTTCAGAAATGAGGAAATCAAAGAAGCTGTTACTGAACTTCTTGAAGAAAGAGACGGCTTAATGGCAGGTATCTGTAACGGTTTCCAGGCATTAATCAAGCTTGGCCTTGTTCCATACGGTAAGATCGTTGAAACAGATGAAGACTGTGCTACATTGACATACAACAAGATTTCAAGACACCAGTCTAAGCTTGTTCGTACAAGAATTGCGTCAAATAATTCTCCTTGGCTTGCAAATACTAAGGTTGGAGATGTTTATACAGTTGCTATTTCTCATGGTGAAGGCAGATTTATTGCGCCTTTGGAATTACGTGAAGAATTAGCTAAGAACGGACAGATTTTCACTCAGTATGCAGACCTTGAAGGAAATGCTACCAACGACATTCAGTTCAACCCTAACGGTTCAGACTGGGCTATCGAAGGTATTCTTTCACCGGACGGACGAGTTCTTGGTAAGATGGGACATTCAGAAAGAATCGGAAACGGTCTTTATAAGAATGTAATCGGAGAGTTCGACATGAAGATGTTCGAATCTGCTGTAAATTATTTCAAAAAATAATTTGTTGACAATTCATGTTAATAAAGATATAATGAAATGTATTTTTTCTGATACATGATAATTACCGTAAAGGAGATGGTTTATAAATGGAAAGAAGAATCGGAACAATTTCAAGAGGTCTTCGTGGACCAATCATTAAGGAAGGCGACGATCTGACAAAGATAGTTGTAGATACATTGCTTGAATGTGTAGATAAGGGCGATTTCGAAATCGGTCAGAAGGATGTTCTGGCTGTTACAGAATCAATTCTTGCTCGTGCACAGTCCAATTACGCAACTACAGATCAGTTAGCAGAAGATGTTAGAGCTAAACTTGGCGGTGAGACTGTAGGCGTTGTATTCCCTATTTTAAGCAGAAACAGATTTGCAATCTGCTTAAGAGGTATCGCAAAGGGTGCTAAGAAAGTCGTTGTAATGCTCAGCTATCCAAGTGATGAAGTTGGTAACCACATTCTTGACTTAGATTTATTAGATGAAAAGGGAGTAAATCCATACACTGATTTACTTACTCAGGCTGAATTTGAAAATCTTTTCGGCAAGTCAAAGCACACTTTCACAGATATCGACTATGTAAACTACTACAAGGAACTTATTGAAGAAGAAGGTGCAGAAGCTGAAATCATCTTCTCAAACAACCCTCGTAAGATTGTAGACTACACTGATAAGGTTATCTGTGCAGATATCCACACAAGAACTCGTACTAAGAGACTGATCAAAGAAGCCGGCGGTAAAGTTGTTATCGGTATGGATGAACTTCTTAATGCTCCTGTTAACGGTTCCGGTTATAATCCTGAATACGGAATTCTTGGATCAAACAAGGCAACAGAAAACACAATCAAGCTGTTCCCTGTTAACGCTCAGGAATTTGTAGAAGGCGTACAGGCTGAAATCAAGAAGAGAACAGGCAAAGTCGTAGAAGTTATGGTTTATGGCGACGGCGCATTTAAAGACCCGGTAGGTAAGATCTGGGAACTTGCAGACCCTGTAGTTTCCCCTGGCTTCACAAGCGGTCTGGTTGGACAGCCTAACGAATTAAAGTTAAAGTATCTTGCAGACAATGATTTCGCAGAACTTCGCGGCGATGAATTAAAGGCTGCTATCGAAACTGCAATCAAAGAAAAGGATGCAAATCTGGTTGGACAGATGGCAACTGAAGGTACTACTCCAAGAAGACTTACTGACCTTTTAGGTTCACTTTGTGACTTGACTTCAGGTTCAGGAGACAAGGGTACCCCATTTATCTACATTCAGGGATATTTTGACAACTATACAGACTAATTCAATACGGTTTGGCAAGGCTCTTTGCATTTTGCGAAGAGCCTTTTTTATGCTTGAAAAAAGAACATATGTTCTGTATAATGTAATCGAGGATAGAAAGGGTATGGTGAGATAAAGATGACTAAAGGTCAGCGCAAGGATGAAAACTTTTATCTATGCATAGATTTAAAATCCTTTTATGCATCGGTGGAATGCAGGGAGAGAGGTTTGGATCCAATGACTACTAATCTGGTTGTGGCAGACCCTTCAAGGGGAGATAAGACAATTTGCCTTGCGGCAACACCTGCAATCAAGAAGCTGGGAGTGAGCAGCAGGTGCAGAGTGTTTGAGATTCCTAAATCTATAGATTACATCATGGCTCCGCCTCGAATGTCCCTATATATGAAGTATTCTGCCAGAGTTTATAAGGTTTATCTGAAATATTTCGATAAGGATGATATCCACATATATTCAATAGATGAAGTGTTTATCGATGCAAGCAAATATTCACGAATATATGGAAAGGATATGAAACTCCTTGCCAAAACGGTTATGGAGGATGTATACAGAACCGTAGGAATCAGGTCTGCATGCGGCATCGGAACCAATCTCTACCTTTGCAAAATAGCCCTTGATATTACAGCTAAGCACAGCAGTGATGGCATAGGATATCTGGATGAGAAACTATATAGGCAGCTATTATGGAATCACAGACCCATAACGGATTTTTGGAGAATTGGCAGAGGGACTGCCAAAAGACTTGAGAGATATGGGATATATACTATGGAGCAAATTGCAAAAGCTGACAGGAATCTTATGTTTAAGGTCTTTGGTGTAGATGCGGAGCTTATTATAGACCATGCATGGGGCAGAGAAACGGCAACTATGGCTGATATTAAGGGATACGAGCCTAAATCAAACAGCATTTCCAGCGGACAGGTGCTCTTCCATGATTATAACTTTGAGAAGGGCAGGCTCATACTTCATGAGATGACAGAACTTCTGGTTCTTGATCTGGTAGATAAGAAGCTGGTAACGGACAATATCGGACTGTATGTAGGTTTTTCCAACAGAGAGAACATTGCACCGGTACATGGCAGTATGAGTCTTTCATTTTATACATCTTCCATGAAGATAATTCAAAAATCCATGGACGATCTGTATTGCAGAATAATAGATGAGAATAGCCTTATCAGGAGAATTTCCATATCTTTCAACAGGCTTCTTGGTGAAGAAAACGAAGGCTTTGATTTGTTTACAGATACAAATGAACTTAAGGAAGAAAAGCAGATATCCCATACCATACTGGATATCAAGAAGAAATTTGGGAGGAATGCTATATTCAAGGGAATGAATCTGGAGAAGGATGCAACAACCCTTGAGAGAAACAGACAGATTGGAGGTCATAAGGCGTGAAAAGCTATGATTATACGACTAAGAGGGCAAATATGAGCAGGGAGAACAGAGCCAAGCAGTTTGCACCATTTGCAGCACTAAAGGGTCTTGAAGAAGAAATGTCAGGCAGCGAGTTTAATCCGGATGAACGCAGGATACTGGCTGAAGATGAGATATGTGAACTGAATCAGAAACTATGCGAAATACAGCCCGGTGACTATGTATCCATAATTCACTATCACAAACAGAAATATATTGAAACAAAAGGAACTGTCAAGAAGACAGATTTAGTAAAACGTGCTATTATAGTAGGAGAGTATAATATAAGGATAAGCGATATATATGCTGTCGACAGAAAGTGAGGATAAACCTATGAGCAGAATGTATATAGAAACAGGAGATATTACAAGGCTTGACTGTGATGCAATCGTTAATGCGGCAAACAAGAGTCTTCTGGGCGGAGGCGGTGTTGATGGCGCAATACACAGAGCTGCAGGTCCGAAGCTTCTTGAAGAGTGCAGAACCCTTAATGGCTGCAAAACAGGACAGGCTAAGATTACTAAAGGATACAACCTGAAAGCAAAATATATAATCCACACCGTCGGACCTATTTACAGCGGATCAGAGGATGACAAGATTAAGCTCGCCGATTGTTATACCAACTCACTGAGGCTGGCTAAGGAGAACGGTATTCATAGTATCGCATTTCCCGGTATTTCTACGGGAGTATATGGATACCCTATCAGTGAGGCAGTTCCAATATCAGTTAGAGCAGTATCAGAATGGATTGAGAAACATAAGGATTATGACATAGACGTAATCTTTGTCTGCTTTAATGAATTGTCCAGAGAACTTTACGAAAAAACATTAAAATAAATAGTTTTTTGGCTATTGTTTTGAAATTTCATTGTGCTATAATATGCAATTGATAAGACATCCCGAAAGAACTGCCTTTCGGGTGTTTTTATGGAGGAGGACAAAATGCAGATAAAATCAAGAGAGCAGATAAAGAAAATAAAGAAGATAAGCAATGAAGGAAACAGGGAACCAAAGGCAAAATATGAAATGGATATGTGCAATGGTCCCATTCTAAAAAAACTTCTTATATTTACATTGCCTCTGATGTGTTCGAGCATGCTGCAGCTGTTATTCAATGCAGCCGATATAATAGTGGTAGGAAGATTTGCAGGGGACAATTCTCTGGCGGCAGTAGGATCTACAACATCGCTCATACTGCTTTTATCAAACCTGTTTATTGGACTTTCTGTTGGTGCCAATGTGCTTGCAGCAAGATATTTTGGTGCAAAGAGAGGCAATGAACTAAGCAAGACTGTTCATACCTCACTTCTTCTCAGTCTGATCAGCGGTGTGGCACTTGCCGTAATAGGCGTGATAGCATCAAAGCCCATTCTGATGCTGATGGATACACCTGATACGGTAATAGACCTTTCTGCACTATATTTAAGAATATATTTTCTGGGAATGCCGGCTACGCTGTTTTACAATTTCGGCAGTGCATTGCTGAGAGCTAAGGGAGATACCAAGAGACCGTTAATGTATCTGAGTTTTGCAGGAATCACAAATGTCAGCCTGAATCTGCTGTTTGTTGCTGCAATGGATATGGATGTGGCAGGTGTTGCCATTGCTACAGTAACTTCTCAGTGTATAAGTGCTTTGCTAATATTAAGGTGTCTTATCCATGAAACAGGAGGATTCAGATTTTCCTTTAAGAAACTCAGGTTACATAAGGATAAGCTTAAGATGATACTTCAAATCGGGCTGCCGGCAGGGATTCAGAGTACGCTTTTCTCACTGTCAAATGTTATAATCCAGGCATCCATAAACTCCTTCGGAGATGTTTCCATGGCCGGAAGTGCAGCAGCCGCAAATATTGAGGGCTTTGTATATGTTGCCATGAACTCCTTCTATCAGGCATCCCTTTCCTTTACAAGCCAGAATGTAGGAGCAGGCAGATATGAAAGAATAAACAAAATTATGATAAAATCTGTTGCATGTGTAACGGTTACAGGGTTGGTTTTTGGCAATTTTGCATATCTGGCAGGAAATACTTTGCTGGGACTTTATACTACAAGCCATGCGGTAGTTCTGGAAGGGCTTAAGAGAATGTCTTACGTCAGTGTGTGGTACTTCCTTTGTGGAATAATGGATACTCTGGTTGGTGTACTCAGGGGTCTGGGATATTCTGTAGTGCCAATGCTGGTATCTCTGGTAGGTGCCTGTCTCCTGAGAATTGTGTGGATAATGACAGTTTTCCAGATTCCTCAATTCCACCTTCTGGATACAGTTTACATATCTTATCCTGTAACGTGGACAATTACGATAGTTGCTCACTTTATATTTTATATGTGGATAATGAAGAAAAAAATCAATCCGCTGATGCGAAGCAAAGAAGTCTTATCCTAACATATTTTTATTGCCAATAAGATTCATATATGGTAGGGTATAGAGTAAGTTCTAGATGAACAAAGGAGAAATGTAAGATGAAATTTACCAAAATGCACGGTGCAGGCAATGACTTTATCATAATTAACAATATTGAAGAAAAGATACCTGTGGCAGAGCTTCCGAAGGTGGCTGAGAAGCTATGTCACAGAAGATTTTCAATAGGCGCAGATGGATTTATGGTTGTGGACCATCCCGAGTATGGTGGCGACTATAAGATGCGTTTTTACAATTCAGACGGAAGTTTAGGCGAAATGTGCGGCAACGGTGCGCGCTGTATCGCAAGATATGGTAATGAACATGGTCTTGCAGGAGATGTGCAGAAGATAGAAACCATCGCCGGTCTTGTAATCGGATATAAGGAAAGTGAAGACTTATACAGAATCAAGCTTAATGACGTAACCACTATGAAGCACATTGCGATTCAGCAGGATGAAAAAGAGTACGATTGCGTATATGTTGAACTTGGCGATCCGGGCATCCCTCATGTAGTAGTAGAAATCCCTGGGCTTAAGGATATGGAAAGCGAAGAACTTCAGCAGCTGGGAAGAAACTTAAGACACTGCAAGTCATTTCCAAAGGGAGCTAATGTAAACTTTTACGATATTATCGGAAAGGATGAACTGGTTGAGCTTACATACGAAAGAGGTGTTGAAGGCTTCACTCTTGCCTGCGGAACAGGTACCGGCTCTGTAGTTGCGGCCTTAACAAGAGAAAACCTTGTAAGCGGCAATAATGTTAAGGTTAATGTTCCGGGAGGAGTTTTGTACATAACCTTTAATGAAAAAGGTCTGTTTTTAACCGGACCTACAGCCGTAGTTGCCGAAGGCATAATAAATGAAAAAGAATTGCTTAAATAAAGAATATAAAAGCATATAAATAGAAGTAAAAATTTAATATAAAGATGGCATCTGCACTTGAAATAGCTGCAGATGTTTTTTTGTCTACCAATAGAGTACAGTTTAGTGGTATAATTAAAGACATGAAAACGATAGCATATATACATACAGATTTTAAAGAAAAGTTTGGAATACCAAGGCAGAGCGGCCTTGTAGATGCAAGGGGTGAGGTACACTTTGCTGAACCTTACAATAACCCGGATGCAGTCAGGGGCTTAGAAGGATTTTCTCATATATGGATTATCTGGGGATTTCATCAGATTGAAAAGGATGAGTGGTCGCCTACCGTAAGACCGCCTCGTTTGGGAGGCAATAAGAGAATGGGTGTATTTGCAACACGGTCTCCTTTCAGACCCAACAAGATTGGAATGTCCTGTGTAGAACTGGAACAGGTTGAGATGACAAAGGATGGTCCCGTTCTTCATGTCAAGGGCGTAGACATGCTGGATAAAACGCCCATTTATGACATCAAACCATATGTGCCCCTTGCCGATTGTCGGGTTGAAGCAAAGGGTGGATTCAGCGAAGAAAACAATAAAAATGTAGAAGTAGAATTTCTGTGCCCCATTCCCGATACAGCCAATAAAGAAATAATAGAAAAGCTTTTAAAGCAGGATCCAAGACCTGCATACAAAGACGATGAGGAACGTATATATATCATGGATTATGGTCGGTGGGAAATTCAATTCAGAGGTAGCAAAGACCACATATATGTGGTAAAATTCTCGTAACTGATTATCAATTAATAAATGTTAGGGAGACTGTATATGGAACAGAAATATTTGGATGATAGGATAAAAGCATTAAAGGGAAAGATAGGTTTCTATTACGAAAACCTTGTTACCGGAGAAACTCTTTGTCATAATGAGAGAGAAAGCTTCGAGGCGGCCAGCGTAATTAAGGTTCCTATATTTATGTACACTGCAAAGCTTGTTTCTGAGGGCAAACTAAACTGGTCTCAGAAAGTGCAGATAAAGGATGAGGACAAAAAACCGAGCTGCGGTGCACTGCTGTCGCTAACAGGAGATTTAGAAGTAGATATAGACAGCCTTTGCAAGCTTATGATAACCATAAGCGATAACACTGCAACCAATATTTTGATGAGAGTTTGCGGTATAGAAAATATTCAGAACTGGCTGCAGAAAGATATGGGATTTACCAGCACACAGCTTCAGAGGGAACTCTTTGAAACTAATCCCGATAGAATAAATCTTTCGAACTACATAGGACCTAGGGAAATCGGATTATTGCTTAAGCTGATATATAATAGAGAGTTCATCAGTGAAGAAATTTCTCAAAAAATAGAGGAAACATTGCTTCTTCAGCAGATAAGACACAAGATTCCGGGCTATATCGGAAGAAAGAAAAAAATTGCCAACAAGACAGGTGAAGATGGTAACACTACTCACGATGCAGCCATCGTATTTGCAGGTGAGCCTTTTATTCTGGTAGTGTGTTCAAACGACACTGACGTTCCGGAAACAGAAAGATTTATCAGAGAAATCGCGTTGGAATTATATCAGGAAAATCACGGAGAATAGCTATTTGACAGCATTAATTGCAGATTACAGCAGATAATGGCAGTTTTACATTGGAGAATTATATATGGAAAACAACGAAAAGAATTATAATGAAGCCATCAATTACAACAAGCTTCAAAAAGCGGCAAAGAGCTGCATGAGGCTTGCTTCAGCAATTACTTTAGGAATATTAATGCTGCCATCAACAATAATGTATATGATTTTTCTGTATGAATCAGGAACCTTCGAGACCGTATGCATAGCGGTTTTATGGATTTTAACAATGCTCTATATTGCTATTGTTCCTGCAGTAAGATACGAAAGATATCGTTATATGATAAATGAAGAAGCCATTCGCGTAAGGAGAGGCTTTTTGTGGATAAATGAAGATATCGTGCCTATGGAAAGGCTTCATAAGATACAGGTGTCCCAGGGACCTGTTGCAAGAATTTTCAAGCTCTCAACAATCAAGGTAACTACTGCAGGGGGAGATGTAAATATAAAGTTTCTCAAAGACGAGGAAGCAAAACAGATTGCAGAAGCGCTGAAGAAGAAGATTAATGAAATAGCAATTCTGCAGAGGGAAAGATAACATGGAAACAAAGAAATACAGATGCCACTTCTCCATAATATTTGAAAGCCTCTGGCAATTCTGGATTGTAATATTCTTTATTATTTTCAATGAAATTGAGGTAATCATCGATGTTATACAGGAAGTAGGTACCAAAGGGATTATTGATCTGCTGCGTGAAGGTGGTCTTTGGGGATTTTTGGTGCTCCTTGTTATAACCATAGGGATTTTCGGATTCCAGTTTTTCAGATGGAGAAAGACATGGATCAGTCTTGAGGATAATCTGGTAATAATAGAAAGAAATACCTTGCGGAAGATAAAAAACACCATAGCTATCGAGAATATTTCTGCTGTGAACATGGAAAGAAATCTTTTCGAAAGAGTGGTGGGAACCTACAAAATTAAGATGGATACAAACAGCCTGTCTACTGCCAATGAAACAGACGTTTCAATAGTATTCAGCGAGGATATGGCCATTGAATTCAGAAGGCTTGTTCTTGAAAGAATAAATGCCCTAAAGGGAAATGGGGGAACACCTGCACTTTCCGAAGAAAGAACACCTGATGAAATTTTCGAGGAAAAAGCAGAGGGGAAGAAGGTTTTCCACTGCAGTACAAAGGACATGTTTATGCATGCTCTTTATTCTATGCCACTGTTTTCACTGATTATATCCATTGCAGGTATAGCAGGTGCAATAGGGTATATATCATATTTCGGTTGGTTAAGCTTTTTCAAAGAGGCTATAGGCGGATTTATAGCTCTGGCATTTATTGTTGTGAGCTCTATCTGGTCAGTAGTTAAGCGATTCGTAATTTATTACAATTTTACTGTCTATAGAGACGGCAAGGATCTTCATGTGAAATGCGGGCTAATCAAGCTGAAGAGCTACACTGTTCCGGTGGATAAGATAACTGCTATTCAGATAGAGCAGCCTTTCTTTTCAAGATTCTTCAAAAAATATAATACCAAGGTTGTGACTGTAGGTGTTGGAGATGAAGACGGAGAATCCTCCAATATTACCATGTCTTTATCACTGCCGCAGTTAAGAGAACAACTTGAGGAACTTATACCCGAATATGATTGGGCCCGGATAGACAATGTAGTCAGTGAGGATAAAGCAGGTATTTTTGTTAGAGTAATTAAGTCAATTAAATGGCACATAATTACCATCAGTGCTATACTGTTACTGACAATGCATTTCCATGCTCCGTGGTGGGCAGGCATCCTTATCCCACTTGTGTGTGATGCATACATAAATCTTCTTTATGTACTATCCCACAAAGCATCAGGCTACAATATAACTGATGATGGGATGGTTCTTTCCTCGGGAATGTTCAACAAGGTATATATGGTATGCACATATGAAAAGGCACAATACATGATTAAGACTATACATCCGGCAGCAAAGAAATATGGTGTTGCAGATGGTGTAATAATGCTTCTTAACTCGGCAGCATCACTGCCATATGTTAAGAATGACATATTAGATACAATAGCAGACAGAATAATAGGAGGAACAAAATGAGAAAAATCGTAGCGACAACAAAGGCGCCTGCGGCAATCGGACCTTATGCACAGGCAAACATCTTAGGAAACATGGTATTTACTTCAGGACAGATTCCACTTGTTCCCGAAACAGGGGAGATGGTCAGCGGCGGAATTGAAGAACAGACAAAGCAGGTTTTTGCAAATCTAAAGGCTGTATTGGAAGAAGCAGGAAGCGGACTTGACAAGATTATCAAGACCACATGTTTCCTTCAGAATATGGGAGATTTCGCAGCGGTAAATGAGGTGTATGGCAGTTACTTTGAAGGAGAATATCCATCAAGATCTGCTGTAGAGGTTGCAAAGCTTCCTAAGGGTGCTTTAATTGAAATCGAAGTAATTGCGTATATTTAGAATGTAAATTAAGTAAATGGAGCCGGAGGATAACTGATTGTTCTCCGGCTTTTGATGGTGAATGGAATGAAACTTTTATCTGTTTTTTTATCATATTTCGGAGCGCACAAGAAGCTGTTTATTATTGACATGACATGTGCTCTCTTAGTGGCGATTATAGATATAGCCTTTCCGCTGGTATCGAGATTTGCAATGTATGAGCTTTTGCCGGGAAAGCTGTACAAGCTGTTTTTTATTCTGATGTTAACAACAGCTGTAACTTTTGGGATAAGGGCCTTGTTGAATTATATAATCACTTTTTTTGGCCATATGTTCGGTATCAACGTTGAGGCAGACATCAGAGAAGACTTATACAAGCATTTTCAGGAGTTGGAATTCGATTTTTACGACAGAAACCGTACAGGAAAGCTGATGAACAGGCTTACAGGAGACCTCTTTGAAATTACAGAGCTTGCTCATCACGGTCCTGAAGATCTTCTCATATCTCTGGCTACCATTATTGGTGCTGTAAGTGTCATGTTTGCAGTACAATGGAAGCTTGCAGTTGTGGTCTTAATTATGATTCCCCTCTTTCTAGGTGTGGTTCTCATGTGCAGAAAGAGCATGATAAACAACTCCATGAAGGTTAAGATCAAGATGGCAGACATTAATGCCGACATTGAATCCACCATTTCCGGAATGAAGACTTCTAAAGCTTTCGACAATGAGAAGGGTGATTTTGCACGTTTTAAAAGGACTAATCACACCTACAAAAACTCTAAAAACGACTATTACAAGTCCATGGGCAGATTCAATGCGTCCATTGAGTTTTTTGTATGTATTCTGCAGGTTGCA
Source organism: uncultured Clostridia bacterium (assembly GCA_945788655.1). Classification (GTDB taxonomy): domain Bacteria; phylum Bacillota; class Clostridia; order Peptostreptococcales; family Anaerovoracaceae; genus Fimisoma. The sequence goes on from CALZMV010000008.1 coordinate 13,339, forward strand.
GTAATTGCCTTCGGCGGATGGCTGATAATGGATGATCAGATGACATATATCGACCTTATAACCTTTACCATGTATATTACCAGCTTTGTGACACCTGTAAGAAAGCTTGCCACATTAGCGGAGCTGTATACAAACGGTATTGCAGGGCTTAAACGATTTGTGGAGATTATGGAAATCGAACCTTCAATTGCAGAAAAGGCTGATGCTGTTGAATTGAAAAATGTTAAGGGCAATATAGAGATAAAGAATGTGGAATTCGGGTATGGAATGGATAAGAACGTTCTAAAGGATGTTTCCCTTGATATTGCTGCAGGCGAGAATATAGCGGTTGTGGGACATTCCGGAGGAGGAAAAACTACTCTGTGCCAACTAATACCGAGATTTTATGATGTGGAGGGCGGAAGTATTTCCATAGACGGAAAGGACGTAAGAGACCTTACAAAAAGTTCTTTAAGAAGAAGCATAGGAATAGTTCAGCAGGATGTCTTTCTCTTTGCAGACACGATATATGAAAATATAAGGTATGGAAAGCCTGAAGCGACATATGAGGAGGTAATTGAAGCAGCAAAGAAGGCAGAAATATACGAAGATATCATGAATATGCCTGACGGCTTTGAAACATATGTAGGCGAACGTGGAACACTTCTTTCCGGAGGACAGAAGCAAAGAGTTTCCATTGCGAGAATTTTCCTCAAAAATCCTCCAATTCTGATTCTTGATGAAGCAACCTCAGCCCTCGACACCATTACTGAACAGCAGATACAAAAGGCATTTAATGAGTTATCAAAAGGAAGGACTACCATAATAATAGCTCACCGCCTGTCAACTATCAGGGATGCTGATAGGATTGTGCTTATAGAAAAGGGCAGAATTCAGGAATGCGGCAGTCACCGTCAGCTTATTGACAAGAATGGCGAGTACAAAAAACTATATTCTACCCAGATGCTTAATCAATAAAAAAGCAAAAAAAGTAAAAACAACTTTATTACAACATGGAAGATATGATATAATAATTTGAGCATGCATTTAACAAAATGAGAGGTATAAAAAATGAAACCGGTATATAACAGAGTGTTGCTAAAAATCAGTGGAGAAGCGTTGGCAGGAGAACAGCGCTTTGGTATCAATGAAGAGATGACAAGAAAGGTTGCCCAGCAGGTTAAGCAGATACATGACCTCGGTGTGCAGGTTGCAATCGTTGTTGGAGGAGGAAACTTCTGGAGAGGAAGAACCAGCAAGGATATGGACAGAGCTACAGCTGACTATATGGGAATGCTGGCTACCGTTATGAACTCCCTGGCACTTCAGGATGCGTTCCTTGCCCTTGGTGTACCTACAAAGGTTCAAACCGCTATCGAAATGAGAGAGATTGCAGAGCCATATGCAAGAAGAAAGGCTTTAAGCCATCTAGAACATGGAGATATCGTAATATTCGGAGCTGGTACAGGCAGTCCGTTCTTCTCAACAGATACTACAGCTGCATTGAGAGCGGCTGAGATGGATGTAGATACGATTTTATTGGCTAAAAACGTAGATGCAGTATATGATAAAGACCCTGTAATCCATGCTGATGCCAAGAAGTTCAGCAGACTTACACACATGGAAGTCGTTGAAAAGGATCTTAAGGTTATGGATTTAACAGCGGCTACACTTTGTAAAGATAATAACATTAAAATTCATGTCTTCGCTATCTCAGAGGAAGGTAATGTAATGAAGGCAGTTCTCGGTGAAGATATCGGAACAATTATTGAATAGGAGAGGATTATTATGGAAACAATCAAGAAGCACCTTGAAGAAAAGAGCCACAAGAGCATATTAATTTTAAAGGAAGATTTAAACACAGTCAGAGCAGGAAGAGCAAATGCTGCATTGCTTGACAAGGTTATGGTTGAGTACTATGGAGTGCCTACACCACTTAAGAACCTGTCAAATATTTCAGTGCCTGACCCAAGAACACTCCTCATCACTCCATTTGATATCAAGTCAATAGGAGAGATTGAAAAGGCAATTAATATGGCAAACATCGGTATTCATCCTTCAAACGATGGTAAGTGTGTAAGACTCGTAGTTCCTCAGGTTACTGAAGAAAGAAGAAAAGAACTCACAAAGACAGTAAAGAAGATGGGTGAAGATGCTAAAGTTGCAGTAAGAAACTTGAGACGTGAAGCTAACGATGAATTAAAGAAGTTGGAAAAGGCTCACGAAATCACTGAAGATGATTTAAAGAAGGCTCTTGATCAGATTCAGAAAACTACAGATAAGACAATCAAGGAAATTGACGATATCGTAGCTGCAAAGGATAAAGAAATTTTAGAAGTTTAATAATACTTAACAGGTGTGGCTGCTTTATTTGGCAGCCACACTGCTTATAGGTGAATTTATGATAGATAAAGAATTAATGCCAAAGCACGTTGCTGTAATAATGGATGGAAACGGCCGCTGGGCAACATTAAATAAGGTTAACAGAATTTCAGGACACAACGCAGGCATGCTTGCGATGAAGGAAATAATAAAAAGGGCAGATATACTTGGGATAAAATATTTGACGGTATATGCCTTTTCAACAGAAAACTGGAAACGTTCTGCAGAGGAAGTTGGAGGCATTTTCAGCCTGCTTGTTAAATATGTTGCAAGCGAGCTTAATGAGCTCAATGAAAACAATGTAAGAGTTAAGATACTTGGAGACTATTCAAAAATTCCTAAGGCTGCAGTAAACAGCATAGACAAGGCTCTTGAAACTACCAAGAATAACGATGGCCTGCAGTTTAATATAGCTTTAAATTACGGAAGCAGATTAGAAATCATCCGCGCTGTCAAGAAAATCGCAGAGCTTGTTAAGGATGACAAAATAGAAGTTGAGGATATTGACGAGGATATGCTGTCAAAGTACCTTTATACAGGCGAAGAAAACGGCAGCATGCCGGATCCCGACTTAATAATAAGAACAAGCGGCGAAGAAAGACTTTCAAACTTCTTGCTGTGGCAGTGTGCATACAGCGAGTTCGCATTCACAGATTCCCTGTGGCCGGATTTTACTCCTGATGAGTTTGAGAGCATTATAGAAGAATATACGAAACGTCATCGCAGATTTGGCGGAAGATAAGAATTATGATTAAGAATTATGATTAAGCTTTATGATAAAAGGGAGAAAATTTAAATGAAGACGAGAATACTATCAGGGCTTGTTATGGCTCCATTATTGATTCTGGTATACCTTGGCGGAGGCTTTATCTGGGCAGCTGCTCTTATTGTTGCAATTATCGGATGCAGAGAATTCTATAAAGGCTTTGAAGCATCAGGCGCAAAGCCATGTTTTGCTCTTGGATATGCAGCAATTGCAGTATTGTTTGCAACAGCTCTTGCAAAGATTACAGTTGTTACATCGGTGTTTATTCCTCTTTGGATATTTCTTGTTGTGGTATGTTCAATGGTATATGGATTTAAAGTCAACGAAAGAAAGCTGGAGGATATGACTTCAACACTTCTTGGAATCATGTATACAGGATTTCTGCCTTTCCATATCGTGCTTATAGACAAGAGTGGATTTGGTGCAATAATATGGCTGGTATTTATCAGTGCCTTCGGTACAGACATAATGGCTTATTTTACAGGCATGGCATTGGGCAAGCATAAGCTCTGCAAGAATTTAAGCCCAAAGAAGAGCATCGAAGGTGCAGTGGGCGGAGTTTTAGGAAGCGTAATTCTCTGCGGACTGTTTGGATATCTTGTTATTCCTGAATCCTTTGGAATGTGTCTGGCGATAGGCTTCTTTGGAAGCATAGTAGCTCAGCTTGGCGATTTAAGTGCCTCCGCATTCAAACGCCAGATGGGAATCAAAGACTATGGCAATCTTATTCCCGGACACGGCGGAATCCTTGACAGATTTGACAGCGTGCTGTTTACAGGACCGATGGTTTATTATGTTGCAGTGCTTTATGCTGTAATTGAAAATTCAATGTTCTAATCAGGTGTAGAAGATGAAGAAGATTTCATTATTAGGCAGCACAGGGTCAATCGGAACCCAGTGTCTGGATATTGTTAGAGAAAATAGAGAAAAATACGAAGTAGAGGCTATTACATGCGGCAGCAATGCAGGGCTCTTAGCGCAGCAGATTGAAGAATTTAAGCCTAAAATGGCGGTTACTGCAAGGCAGGAGGACGCTGCAGAACTTCAGAAGCAGTTTAAGAAGGTTCAGTTCTTCTGGGGAAAAGATGGTCTCATTGAAGCTGCAAAGTCAGATTGTGACATGGTTGTAAACGGTCTTATGGGAATGAGAGGACTGGAACCTACTTATCATGCCATAAAGAGTGGAAGAGACATTGCTCTTGCAAACAAGGAAACTCTTGTTGCAGGTGGTGAAGTAATTATGTCTGCAGTTAAAGAACACGGAGTCAGAATGCTCCCTGTAGACAGCGAACACAGCGCTATTTTTCAGTCTCTTGAGGGAAATGAAGGCAGAAAAATCAACAGAATTCTGCTTACAGCTTCAGGAGGGCCTTTCAGAGGATTTACCCTTGAGCAGCTGGAAAACGTCACCTTGGAACAGGCGCTAAAGCATCCTAACTGGAGTATGGGACAAAAAATTACCATAGACTCTGCTACAATGATGAATAAGGGACTTGAGGTAATTGAGGCGAAATGGTTATTCGATATAGATGTAAGGAAGATAGAAATTCTGGTGCATCCGCAAAGCATCCTTCATTCAGCTGTGGAATTTGAGGATAAGTCGGTTATCGGTCAGATGGGCGTTCCCGACATGAGAATTCCAATAAGCTTTGCAATGTCCTATCCTGAAAGGACATTTAATCCGAGGGAGGGGGTTGACTTTTTCGGGAAGGCAGCAAATCTCACCTTCCATAAGCCTGATCCTGAAGTTTTTAGATGCATTAAAATAGCCTATGATTCATCTGAAGCGGGAGGAACCTATCCTGTGGTGATGAATGCGGCTAATGAAGTACTAGTGGACTTGTTTTTAAAGAAGAAAATTCGTTTTATAGACATCCAGAATAACCTGGAAAGGATTCTTGATGAACATAAACCGGCATATAATTTAGATTTAGAAGGGATTTTGGAAGCGGACAGATTGGCAAGAGAAGCCACATTGAGATTGTGTGGTGGCGCTTTCTAAAACAGGGGGATTTATGAAAACATTAATATTAGCACTTATATTATTTTGTGTAATGATTTTTCCGCA
>CALZMV010000009.1 GCA_945788655.1 uncultured Clostridia bacterium
TTTTCTCAAACCTTCTGCTCGGTACAAACTACGAATTAAAAAATCGTTATATGCACGTTGATTTTGTGGATGAAAACACTTCCAAAAGTATCAATCCTAAAGTTTCAAAGTATCAATTTGATACTTTGGACTGCACTTTAGAAGAACTTGCAGTTTTAGAATTGGTTGCAAAGAACCCGACGGTTAAACAGCAAGAACTCGTTGCAGCAACCGGAAAATCAATCTCAACAATCAAGCGAATTATGAAATCGCTGCAGGATAAAAATTATATCCGCCGTGAAAACGGCAAACGCTACGGTAAATGGGAAGTTTTGGTTTGATAAATAAGAATTGAGGTATTTATTTAATCATTTTTTCTTTTAAATCAAAAAAACCATTGACTCTCACGTTACGTCATAGTATAAGCTCGTAAACAAGGGAGGCGATTTGATGAAGCTACACACAAGAGAATTTGCTAAGCTCACCGGTGTTAGCGTGCGCACGCTGCACTATTACGATGAAATCGGACTGCTTAAGCCATCCTCTGTGGATAAGCAGAACGGATACCGATTTTACGATGAAAATGCACTTCTTAGAATGCAGGAAATTTTGTTTTACCGTGAGCTTGAATTTCCTCTAAAAGAAATCCGGATGATTTTGTCATCTCCCGACTATGACAAGCAAAAAGCGCTAAAGGAGCAGAAGCACCTGCTAAGTCTAAAAAAAGACCGGCTGGAACGACTGATTCTTGCTCTTGATGGCGCAATGAAAGGAGAGATTGTGGATATGAAGGTTTTTGACAACAGTGAATTTGACAAGAAACGCGATGAATATGCCAAAGAAGCAAAGGATAAATGGGGCAATACAACAGCATATAATGAATGCGTTGAGAAGACTGCAGGCTACTCAGCGAATAAGTGGAACGAGGTAAATGACGGAATGGATCAGATAATTGCAGAATTTGCAGATTGCAAGAAAAAAGGCTCTACACCAGATAGTGGCGAAGCGCAGACTCTTGCAAAAAAATGGCAGGACTACATCACAGATAACTACTACACCTGTACCAAAGAAATTCTTGCAGGTCTTGGCCAGATGTATACTTTAGATGAGCGCTTTTGTAAGAATATAGATCGTCACGGTGAAGGAACAGCACAGTTTATGAGCGACGCAATAGAAGCCTATTGCAAATAAATATTTATCTAACAAACAACAAGCCGGAGCAAAAATGCCCCGGCTTATTTCATGCAAAAAAATTAATTATTTAATCATATCCAATTCCCAATGCTCAAGGTCTGTATGTAACAGCTCATGTGCTCTGTGGGAGTTTGGATTGCCCAGATACTCTTCATATGTTAACTGGACTGCCTTGTTCTCATGGGAGAATCTAAGGTCAGAGAATTTATCAAGTCCATATAGTATCTGGCCTCTTTCTTCCGCAAATTCGCATCCGTCCTGTGTTGGCTGTCCGCCTCCACCTACGCATCCGCCCGGACAAGCCATTATTTCAACGAAATCGTATTTAACTTCGCCCTTATCAATTGCCTCCATCAGCTTTCTTGTATTACCAAGGCCGCTGGCAATTGCAACTCGAACCTTGAGACCCTTGATTTCAAAGGTTGCTTCTTTCCATCCGTCCATACCGCGAATGCTCTTGAAGCTGTCTGGCTCAGGATTTTCTCCTGTTACAAGATAATAAGCACTTCTTAGAGCAGCCTCCATTACACCGCCGGTGGTACCGAATATTACGCCGGCACCTGAACCTTCTCCAAAGATTGGATCAAAGTCCTCCTCCTTTAAGTCGGAAGGCTGAATGTTATCTGCTCTGATCATTCTTACAAGCTCTCTTGTAGTAAGAACTAAGTCAACATCCTTACCGTGACCTGTATCGTCTACAGCAGTAACACCTTTTTCGTATTTTTTAGCAACGCAAGGCATAATGGATACAGAGAAAATCTTATCAGGGTCTACGCCCAGCTTTTGTGCAATATATGTCTTGGACATTGCGCCAAACATCTGCTGAGGTGATTTAGCAGTTGAAAGATTTTTTACATACTGAGGATATTGAGTCTTTACAAATCTGATCCATCCGGGACAGCATGAAGTGAACATCGGCCAGCTGTACTGGTCCTTATGAGTAAATCTTTCTACAAATTCACTGCCTTCTTCCATGATGGTCAAATCTGCAGAATATGTAGTATCAAAGATATAGTCGAAGCCGATTCTTCTCAAGGCGCTTACAAGTTTTCCTGTTGTTGATTCTGTCTTGGAAAGACCGATGCCTTCGCCCCATGCAGTTCTTATTGCAGGTGCAATCTGAACCATAGTTATTTTATCAGGGTCAGCCAGGACTTCTCTTAAAACATCTCTGTCATCTCTTTCTCTAAGAGCACCAACAGGGCAATGAGTTATGCACTGACCGCAAAGAGCACAGTCAGCTTCAGTAATCTTCTTGTTGTTTGCAATGCCGATGGAAGTTCTGTATCCGGAACCTGTAATATCCCAGACATTCATACCTTGAACCTTTTCGCATATCTGGACACATCTCATGCATTTTACGCATTTGGACGCTTCTCTTATAAGTGGAAGGTTAAAATCCCATCTGTTTACATCTGCAATGTTTTTATATGGCAGGTCTATAATACCTAAGTCATTGGCAATTTTTTGCAGTGTGCAGTTTCCGCTCTTTACGCACTGTACGCATTTACAGTCGTGGTCGGAAAGAATCAGTTCCACATTGATTCTTCTTGTCTGACGAACACGGGAGCTGTTAGTGAGGATTTCCATGCCTTCTTCAACTGCTGTATTGCATGCAGTAACCAGCTTGTCCATCCCAACCTTTTCAACTAGGCAGACTCTGCACGCGCCTATTTCATTAATATCTTTAAGGTAGCAAAGGTGAGGAATCTTGATACCGACCTTTGTTGCTGCTTCTAATATGGTAGTTCCTTCCGGAACGGAAATATTCTGTCCATCTATCTTTAAGTTTACCATTTTTCGATTCTACCTCCTCTGAATGATCCAAATCCGCATTCATCACAGCGCAGACATCTTGAGCACTCTGCAAGGGATTCCTCGCGAGTCATTGGTAGTTCAACTTCGCCGAAGTCGCCGCCTCTTTCGGAAGCGTATCTTTCCTTAAGCTCAATTCTGCCGCGTGCTTTCTTGTCTTCAACAATTGGATTAGGAATATCAATATCTACAGTAATTTCGTGATTATATCCTAAGTAAGCATCGATGTTAGCTGCAGCAACCTTACCTGCAGCAACGGCATTGATTACAGTTGATGGACCGGTTACGCAGTCACCACCGGCATAAATGCCCTGAATGCGGTCTACTACGCTGCTTCGTTCTGTCTTAACATTACCCTTGAATACAGGGATGCCGTATGTTTCGAAGAACTCTAAGTCTGTAGCCTGTCCAATAGCAGAGATGATGATATCGCACATGATCTTTTCTCTAGGCTGATCTGCATCAACGGGTCTTGGACGACCTGATTTATCTGCTTCTCCGGCAATCTGAGGCTGTACATATAGGCCTTTAACGTTGCCGTTTTTGTTTACAATTATTTCTGAAGGTGCTTTTAGCTGGAACAGCTGGCAGCCTTCTGCAATAGCTCCTTCGATTTCCTCAGGAAGCGCAGTCATATCGTCACGTCTTCTTCTGTAAACGATAATGGATTCACTTGCTCCTAATCTCTTGGCTGTTCTTGCAACGTCCATTGCAACGTTTCCGCCGCCGATAACCACAACTGATTTACCGTTGAAGTCAGGCATAGCATCATCGCCGATGCCTCTTAGCATTTCAACTGCAGGAATTACGCCCTTGGCAAATTCTCCTGGGATACCTAAGTTTCTATGGTTGTGCGAACCGATAGAAATAAACATTGCATCATAGTTTTCTTTTATCTCTTTAACTGCTTCATCGGATTTTACATCGTAATCCATTTTAAATTCTATGCCTGTTGCGGCGATAGCATCGATATCCCACTGTAGTCTTTCTCTAGGAAGTCTGTAGCTAGGAATACCGTATCTAAGCATACCACCTAGCTGAGATCTCTTTTCAAAAACAGTTACTTTGTGACCCATTACTGCCAAAAAATATGCAGCAGAAAGTCCTGATGGACCACCTCCGATAACGGCAATTTTCTTGCCTGTATCATCCATTTTTTCTGGTATGCTTACAACATCTGAGCAGTTATCAACTGCAAAACGCTTGATTGCTCTGATGTTTACCGGTGCATCTATAATATTTCTTCTGCACTTTGCTTCGCATGGATGTTCGCAGATTAATGCACATACAGTTGGGAATGGGTTATCTTTTCTGATAAGCTTAACTGCATCGTCATATCTTCCTGCGTGAACAAGAGCTGTATATCCGGGAATATCAACACCTGCAGGGCAACCGCCTCTACATGGCACTGACTGCCTCTTGTCGATAATATTGTCTGCACAGAAATGATTGAGGATGTGAGATTCATAGTCATCTCTGAAGCCTTCAAGGCCTCTTAAAATCATCTTAGCCGCCTCAATACCGATGGCACAATCGGCAGAATCCTTAATAGCCTTTGCAGTCTTTTCCAGTCTGTTTAAAATTGATAAATCTACATTTTTATCCATAGAAAGGATGTCTTCAAGCATGTTCTGAAGCTGTCCTAATCCAACTCTGCAAGGAACACATTTACCACAAGACTGTGCGTGGCACATTCTCAGGAAAGCAGCAGCCATGTCCACAGGGCATTGACCAGCTGGGCTTGATACAATTCTTCGTTCTAAATCTTTGTAAAGACCTTCAACCGCATATTGGGCTCTGTCTTTTGACTTCATATAAAGTCTATCCATTGTTCTTTACCTCCCTGTAATACTATCCAACTAGAATACCACATTTTCAATGATTTGCAAGCTTTTTTTTGACCTATAAGGACTTAAAATATTGTATACATTTGATAAATATGATAAAATATATGGGCAAAAAATTCCGGATAAAAATGTGTGAAAGAATAATAAAAATATACAAAAAGGATATGCAAATGGATGAGATTATTTTAATATTATTAGTCACCTTGATGACTTGTTCGCTTCTATGTTCGCTCCTTCTTTTACTGAATAACAGAAATCTTTCAAGGCAGATAGAAGCCATGAAGAAGGATGATATGGCCACCATAGCTACAATACAGAATTCAATAAAGACCTTTGGGGACATTATCTCGCAGAATCAGAGGGATTCCGCTGAAAATCTAGACAAGAGACTTTTCGAACTGAACCACAGGTTTTCCAATATGGCCGTTGAAAACGAGCAGAAGCTTGAAAATATCAGAAATACCGTTGAGAAAAAGCTTTCTGAAATAAATGAAGATAACAACAAGCAGCTTGAGCAGATGAGACATACCGTCGATGAAAAGCTTGCGAGTACCTTAGAAGAGAGAATAGGGCAGTCCTTCAAGCTTGTAAGCGAAAGACTGGAGGCGGTTTATAAGGGCCTTGGAGAAATGCAGACACTTGCAGCAGGAGTAGGCGACCTTAAGAAGGTGCTTTCCAATGTTAAGACAAGAGGCATTCTGGGAGAAGTTCAGCTGGGAGCTATTTTGGAACAGATTTTGTCACCTGAACAATATGAGGAGAATGTCAGAACGAAGACTACAGGCAATGACAGGGTTGAGTTTGCAGTAAAGCTTCCCGGTGATGGGGATAATACCGTATGGCTTCCAATAGATGCCAAGTTCCCCGCTGATGCCTATTCGAAGCTGATGGATGCCTACGACATAGGCAATACTCAGCTTATTGATGAGGCGGCAAAGCTACTTGAAAGAACATTAAAATCCGAAGCCAAGGACATTAGAGACAAATATATAGAGCCTCCTTATACTACAGATTTTGCCATTATGTTCCTGCCTTTTGAGGGACTTTATGCTGAAGTTGTAAGGAGAGGTCTCCTTGAAACCCTTCAAAGAGATTATAAGGTGAACATTGCTGGGCCTACGACCATGGCAGCCCTTTTAAACAGCCTGCAGATGGGATTTAAGACCCTTGCTATTCAGAAGCATTCCAGCCAGGTATGGGAGGTTTTAGGAGCTGTAAAGACTGAATTCAACAAATTCGGCGATGTTCTTGAAGCCACTCAGAACAGAATCAGCCAGGCTAATGCAGAACTTGACAAGCTTATAGGAACCAGAACCAGAAGCATTATGAGAAAACTAAAGGATGTTACAGGACTGCCGGATTCAAGAGCCAGTGAGATTTTGGGCAGCTATGACAACAAAGAGGAATAAAAGAATGAAAATTTTTGCAATAGGTGATCTTCACCTGTCATTTGGAGAAAATATAGAAAAGCCCATGGACATCTTCGGTGGACAATGGATCGGCCATGCTGAAAAGCTGCGGCAGAGATGGATTGAAACCGTTTCAGAAGAGGATATTGTTATAATTTGCGGAGATATTTCCTGGGGGCTGAGAATTGATGAAACTGAGGCTGACTTTAAGTGGCTGAAGGAACTGCCCGGAACAAAGGTTTTCTTTAAGGGTAATCATGATCTTTGGTGGCAGTCCACAGGTAAGCTGAATAAAATATTCGGCGATGAAAAGATGACATTTGTGCAGAATAAAGCATATATATTTGAGAGAAAAGTGAAAGCAGAGGACGGAGGAAGCGTTGCCACGGAAAAAATAGCCATCTGTGGGAGCAGAGGCTGGATTTGTCCGGGTGAAGATGGATTTAAAGCTGATGACAGAAAAATTTATGACAGAGAAGCCTTGCGCCTTAAGATGTCTTTAGATGAAGCGAAAGAGGCTGGAGTGGATAAGATTATCGGTGTGCTTCACTTTCCGCCAACCAACAGCAACATGCAGCCGTCAGCTTTCAGCCAGTTGATGTCTGAATACGGTGTTTCAACCTGTGTATATGGACATCTCCACGGCAAGGAGGCTTTTAAAAACGGCATAAAGGGTGTATTAAACAGTGTAAGATATGAGCTGGTTTCCTTAGATTATCTGGAAGCCTGTCCAAAGGAGGTAGAGATATGAGTAAAGTAATATTATTGATTACAGACAGCCTGGGAGTGGGGGAACTCCCTGACGCAAAAGAATATGGGGATAAGGGTGCAGACACTTTTGGACATATTCTTGAAGAATGTGGAAGTTTGAACATACCTCATTTAGTTAAACTGGGAATAGGAAATATTAAAGGCGTGGCCGGAGGAAAGCTGGCAATTGAGAATCCAATAGGCTGCTATGGCAAGATGAGTGAGCTTTCAAGGGGGAAAGACACTACGACAGGTCACTGGGAAATTGCAGGTCTTAAGACAGAAGTGCCTTTTAAAACATATCCTGATGGTTTTCCCAAGGAATTTATGGAGGACTATGAGAAAGCAATAGGTATTGAATGTCTGGGTAATTATCCTGCATCAGGAACAGCGATTATTGAAGAATTGGGGCCTGAGCACGAAGAAACAGGCAAACCTATAGTATATACATCGGCTGACAGCGTTTTTCAGATTGCTGCCAATACAGATGTTATTCCTCTTGAAAGGCTTTATGAAATCTGTGCAATTGCCAGAAAAATGCTTGTAGGAAAATGGGCATGCGGAAGAGTAATCGCAAGACCATATGTAATCAAGAACGGGCAGCGTGAGAGAACTTCTGACAGAAGAGATTATGCGGTAACTCCTCCGGAGGAAACTATTTTGGACTTTGTTTCGCAGGCAGGTCTTGAAATGTACGGAGTAGGCAAAATAGGAGATATTTTTAACCAGAAGGGACTCACTACAAGCGTTCATACAGTAAGCAATATGGATGGCATTGACAAGACTCTAGAAGCTATGTCAAAGGATTTTGACGGCTTTATTTTCACAAACCTGGTGGACTTTGACTCAAAATACGGTCACAGAAGAAACCCTGAAGGTTACGGAAAATGCATAGAGGAGTTCGACAGGAGACTTCCTGAGGTTATGGATGCGCTGGCAGAAGATGATATCCTTATGATAACAGCAGATCACGGCAACGATCCCACAGTGGAGGGAACAGACCATACCAGAGAATATGTTCCTGTTCTGGTGTACGGAAAGTCACTGAAGCAGGGCGTAGATCTTGGAATCAGGGAAAGTTTTGCTGACGTAGGGGCTACAGTGTGTGAAGCATTAGGTGTTAAGGCGCCGAAGATAGGAAGAAGCTTTTTAAAAGACATTAGATAAAGGAGTATTTACCTATGAATATGGTTTCAATCATACAGAAGAAAAAAGACGGGCGTCCTCTTTCTAAGGAGGAAATCAAATGGTTTGTGGATGGATATGTAAAGGGCGATATTCCTGATTATCAGGTTTCTGCCTTATTGATGGCAATCTATTTTCAGGGACTTAACAAGGAGGAAATATTCCATCTTACAGAAGCAATGCGCTACTCAGGTGATACAATAGATTTATCCTCCATAGAAGGAATAAAGGTGGATAAGCACTCTACGGGCGGAGTAGGAGATAAGACTACTTTAGTGGTTGCACCTCTTGCGGCAGCGTGCGGAGTGCCTATTGCCAAGATGAGCGGCAGAGGCCTGGGCTTTACAGGAGGGACAGTGGATAAGATGGAATCCATTCCGGGGTTTAGAACAGCTCTCGAACCGGAGGAGTTTCTCAATCAGGTAAACACCATGGGAATGGCGGTTATTGGACAGACTGCGCATATTACTCCTGCTGACAAAAAACTTTATGCCCTTCGTGATGTTACTGCAACTGTAGATAATCTCGGACTTATTTCATCCAGCATCATGAGCAAGAAGCTTGCTGCAGGAAGCGATGCCATTGTACTGGATGTAAAGTGCGGTGATGGTGCTTTTATGGAGAACATCGATGATGCAGAAAAGCTTGCAGAGATGATGGTAGAAATCGGTAAAAGCGCAGGTAGGAGAACAGTTGCAGCTATTACCGAGATGGGTCAGCCTCTCGGAAAAGCTGTAGGAAACAGCATCGAAGTTATAGAGGCTATTGAAACTTTAAAGGGAAATGGACCTGAGGATATCACCGAACTAGCCGTTAAGCTGAGCGGAATCATGGTTTACCTTGGAGGCAAGGCATCAAGCCCTGAGGAAGGTCAGACTATGACAAAAGAAGCGCTGGATAATGGAAGAGGACTTGAAAAGCTGGGAGAGTTTATTAAAGCACAAGGTGGAAACCCGGAAGTTATTTCAGATTACAGCCTGTTCCCTCAGCACACCATAGAAAAGACGATTACAGCCCAAAAGTCCGGATATGTGAGGGCAATTGAAGCCAAGAAGATTGGGCTTGCATCACAGCAGACAGGAGCCGGCAGGGCAACAAAGGAAGACGATATAGACCTTTCCGCAGGAATAATAATCTGCAAGAAGATTGCCGACGAGGTGAGAGAAGGTGATGTTCTGGCCAGATTATTTGGAAACGATGAGAAGAAAATTCAGCAGGCCATGTCCATTGCCGAAGAAGCCTTTGTAATTGAAGACGAGCCGTGTCAGCCACCTCAGCTCATAAAGAAAATACTAGGAATATAGAGAATATTTGGAATATAGAAAACCATAGGAATTAGAATATGCCGTACCTTTTTGCATATATTTAACGAGAATGCAATTTAGAAAGGACGGCATTTCTTTATGAAGAAAAAAGTACTGGTCACGGTTTTTGGATGTCTGATTATACTCTGCGGATTTGTGGGCATCAGTCAGGTTCTGCCTAAACAAAAGCCAATTGTTGTAGAAACAGTCAATGACAACGCACCGTCAAATGAGGATAAAGCACCTTTTGAAGTAGCCGCAAAGGGCGCAGTGCTTATCGATGCGGATAGCGGCAAAGTCCTTTTCCAACAAAATGCCCATGAAGAACTGCCTTTGGCATCGGTAACCAAGGTAATGACGATGCTACTGGTTATGGATGCAGTGGAAGAGGGGAAAATATCTCTTGATGATCAGGTTACAATTTCGGAAAGAGCAGCCTCCATGGGAGGCAGCCAGATGTACATGGAGGTTGGTGAAAAACATACTGTAAAGGAACTGCTGAAGGGAGTAGCTATGGCAAGCGCCAATGATGGATGTGTAGCGCTGGCCGAGCATGTTGCGGGAAGCGAGGAAATCTTTGTAGAGCGGATGAATAAAAAGGCCCAGGAACTAAAAATGCAGGATTCACATTTTGTAAACACCAACGGGCTGCCTGTAGCAGACCATTATTCCTCTGCATATGATATAGCAGTGATGTCGTGTGCACTTTATGAGTATGAGGAAACCCGCCAATGGTTTACCACATGGCAGGATACCATAACTGTAGGTCTTCCGGGCAAAGAAAAGGAATTTGGTCTTACAAATACCAACAAGCTAATTAAGCAATACAGCGGATGCAACGGCATTAAAACAGGCTACACCAGCGATGCGGGATATTGTCTCAGTGCTTCAGCAACAAGAAAAGATACCCATCTAATAGCAGTAGCTCTAGGCTGTGAAACATCTCCTATTCGTAATGCTGAGGTTGCGAAGATGCTGGATTATGGCTTTGCAAACTTTGAGACTAAAGTCATAGCAAAAAAAGGGCAGACTGTAGAGGAAATCGTTGTTGAGCGAGGCAATCCACAGAAACTGTGTGCTGTGGCAGAAGAAAGAATTGCCGTAATGGTTGAAAAAGGAAATACCGACAGCATCAAAACGAAGGTGGTGCTGAGTGAGTCAGTCAAGCTGCCTATTTCCAAAGGCGATAGGATAGGAAGGCTTGAGGTTTACGGCACCGATGGCGATAAAAACAACGTAAAGCTGGGAGAGTACAACTTACTGGCAAGCAGCGACATCCGAAAGGCATCCCTTAAGATGCTAATCGAAAGAAAGCTGGACATTTAAATGACAACAAGATATATAATAGCTTTTTCTTCTTTTTACAAGGCGGCCTATGCTAAGGATCTGCTCATGGAGGAAGGAATAAAATCAACCTTAGGAAAAGTACCCGTGAAGCATGCAAAAGCATGTTCAACGGGATTGTATTTTACCGACACCGATGTAAATACAGTTCTTGAAATTCTTGAAAACAACAATATTTCCAACAAGGGAATATTTGATGTATAGGAAACAACAACAAAACAAGTATCACTTTGGTCTAAGACTCAGCAGATAGATATCTGATGAGTCTTGCATAGGCTATTGTGATGCTTGTTTATTTTTTAAATTTTTTTTATTCGACAATGCCCTTCGACATACTTTGCATTTCTGATAACTATAATAATATACAAGAAGGAGATAAGAAAATGATTATCTACGGAGAGTACCTTTTTGCCGAAAATTTTATCGTCGGCGCTATTATTTTGTGGCTTACGGGAAAACTTACAGGCACAAAAATCAGGGTGACAAGATTAATCATAGCGTCTTCTGCAGCCGGTTTTGGCGGATTCATTATCTTTCTTAATTTAACACCGCTTCAATCCGTATTTCTGCGCATAGCAACGGGGCTGATATGCACTCTGATTGCAATGGGAAGAGAAAAAATAATCCAAAGGATGATGATTTTTTTTATTTTAACCTTTGCTTCAGGTGGAATGGTGATGGCACTTCTGCTTTGGATTCAGAAACCGGCAATATCACATCAGGGAATAATCTATATGGAAGCCTTGACTTATCTAAAGCTTATTGGCTTTGGTACATTGGCTTTTATCTTAATGCATTGGTTCGTTAAATTCATAAGAGCTAGTCGCTTGTCTATCAAGGGAAAGGTCAGCATATTTATAGACAAAGCGCACTACGATTTTAACGCTTACATCGATTCAGGAAACTCCTTAAAAGAACCAAACAGCGGCAATTCAGTCATACTAATTGATGCAAAAGGTGCTAGGAAACTGCCTTTTAAGCCTCTGGACCTGCCAAAACGATATACCCTTATACCTTACAAGACTATTGGCATGGATTCAGGCTTTCTGGAGGCGATTCGTACCGACATGGTGAGCTTTGCCGGTAAAAATTCCAGAAACACATATCTGGCGTTTTATACCGGAAACTTTACGGGCTATGAGGTGCTTATGAATAAGGATTTCTTGGAAGGAGGAACGTTAAACAATGAGTAGCGGATTAATTCTAATGCCTAGGGGCAGTCTTAAGGTGTTTTGGGAAAGAATATCAAATACATTCAATCTTTCCTACGGAAAGGATTACAATGAGCTTTTTTACATAGGGGGAGCCGACGTGCTGCCACCGCCCCTTTCGAAGGAGGATGAAGCAGATCTGATTGAACAGTACATGGCCGGGAGTGAAGCCGCAAGATCTATTCTTATCGAGAGAAACCTGCGCCTTGTGGTGTATATTGCGAAAAAATTTGAAAATACGGGGGTAAGCGTTGAAGATCTAATTTCTATAGGCACAATAGGTCTTATTAAGGCAATCAACACATTCAAACCTGAAAAGAATATCAAGCTTGCAACTTATGCATCAAGGTGTATTGAAAATGAAATTCTCATGTATTTAAGGCGCACAATCAGACAGAAAAGTGAAGTTAGCTTTGATGAGCCTCTGAATGTGGACTGGGACGGCAATGAACTGTTGCTTTCAGATATACTGGGAACTGAAGGAGATGTGGTTTCCCACAGGCTTGAAGATGAAGTTAACCGGAGATTGCTTTTCAACGCCATGAAAAAGCTGGATGCAAGAGACAAACAGCTGATGGAAATGCGTTTTGGCCTTAAAAACGGCAGGGAAATGACCCAAAAGGAGGTGGCTGATAAGCTGGGAATATCTCAGTCATATATTTCGCGCCTGGAAAAAAGAATAATATCAAAGCTGCAAAAGGAGGTAGGAAGGCTTAGTTAGACATCTGCTTAACTCCATTAGCCTTGTTTTTCCACACATATGGAAGCAAAAAGCCGCAAATAACTAAACGTACATAACAAAAGAAGGCAGGTATGTTTTATGGCAAGCAAAGTTGAGATTTGCGGTGTTGACACTTCCAAGCTCCCATTATACAGGGAGTCTGAGATGATGGAAATGCTCGAAAAAATAAAAGCAGGTGATGAGTCGGTCAGAGAGACTTTTATCAAGGGGAATCTAAGATTGGTTCTCAGTGTTATTCAGCGTTTCGGCAATCGCGGAGAAAATCCGGATGACCTTTTTCAGGTGGGATGTATTGGGTTGATAAAGGCTCTTGACAACTTCGACATGAGTCATGGAGTAAAATTTTCCACTTATGCAGTACCGATGATTATAGGTGAAGTGCGAAGATACCTGAGGGATAACAATGCTATAAGGGTATCTCGTTCCATGAGAGACCTTGCTTATAAATCTCTTCAGGCAAAGGAAGTTTTATCATCAAAGCTCCTTAGAGATCCGACCATAACTGAAATAGCTGAGGAACTTAATGTTGAAAGGGAAGATATTGTTACAGCTCTTGAATCTATTCAGGAGCCGGTATCTCTATTTGAGCCTGTATTCCATGATGATGGCGATGCAATTTATGTCATGGATCAGGTTTCCGACAGCAAAAATACTGATACAAAGTGGATAGAAAATATTTCTCTATCGGAGGCTATGGCAAAGCTTTCCCCAAGAGAAAGACATATATTAAGCATAAGGTTTTTCGAAGGAAAAACCCAGATGGAGGTGGCAAAAGAAATAGGGATATCTCAGGCACAGGTATCGCGCCTCGAAAAAAATGCTTTATGCACAATGAGAAAGGAACTGAGCTGATATCAGTTCCTTTGTTAAATCTGGCCAAAACATCTCAGACACTTGAATTTTTCCTCAATCTATGGTTAAATGGAACATGAATGTAGATTATTGTTGTTTTAATAGGAGGAAACATGATATACACAAAAGAAGTAGAAAATATGTGTCCTGTTAACAAGGGCGCTTATCATGGTCCGGCACCGATTCCTCAGGAAGGCAAATGGGTGCAGGTTAAGGAAATTTCAGATGTTTCAGGTCTTACACATGGTGTAGGCTGGTGTGCACCTCAGCAGGGTGCCTGCAAGCTTACTTTAAATGTCAAGAACGGCATCATTGAAGAAGCTTTAGTTGAAACCTTAGGCTGCTCAGGCATGACTCACTCCGCTGCAATGGCAGGAGAAATTCTTATTGGTAAGACTCTTTTAGAAGCTTTAAATACCGACCTGGTATGCGATGCAATCAATACTGCTATGAGAGAACTGTTCCTGCAGATAGTATACGGACGCAGCCAGTCTGCATTCTCGGAAGGCGGCCTTGCAATTGGTGCAGGTCTTGAAGACCTTGGCAAAGGAACACGCAGCCAGGTAGGAACAATTTATTCTACTAAGGCAAAGGGCCCAAGATACCTTGAACTGGCTGAAGGATACATCATGGAAGTCGGCCTCGACGAGGAAGACAATATTATCGGTTACAAGTATGTAAACCTGGGCAGAATGATGGATGGTATCAAAAAAGGCGTAGATCCAATGGAAGCCATTGAAGCAGCAACAGGAACATATGGAAGATTTGATGATGCGGTTAAGACTATTGACCCACGTCATGAATAGGAGGAATGGCTATGATTACATTTGAAAACTACGATAGAAAAATTGAAAAGATCTTAGCTGTTCTTAACCAGTACGGAATTAAAGATCTTGAAGAAGCACATAAGATCTGCAAGGATGCAGGTTTTGACCCATATCAGATCGTTAAAGAAATCCAGCCAATCTGCTTTGAAGACGCATGCTGGGCATATGTTGCAGGAGCAGCAATCGCTTTAAAAAAGGGTGCAGTTAAGGCGGCAGATGCAGCAGAAGCCATCGGTGAAGGCTTACAGGCTTTCTGCCTTGCAGGATCGGTAGCTGAAGATAGAAAAGTTGGACTTGGACACGGTAACCTGGCAGCAATGCTTCTCAGAGAAGAAACAGACTGTTTCGCATTCCTGGCAGGTCATGAATCCTTCGCTGCAGCAGAAGGTGCTATCGGCATTGCCAAGTCAGCAAACAAGATTAGAAAACAGCCACTAAGAGTAATTCTTAATGGTCTGGGCAAGGATGCAGCGCAGATTATTTCAAGAATTAACGGCTTTACTTATGTTCAGACACAGTTCAACTATCAGACAGGTGAAGTTGACGTAGTTAAAGAAATACCATATTCAAAGGGCGAAAGAGCAAAGGTTCGCTGCTATGGTGCGGACGACGTTCGTGAAGGCGTTGCAATCATGCATTTAGAAAAGGTTGACGTTTCCATCACCGGTAACTCAACTAACCCTACAAGATTCCAGCACCCTGTTGCAGGAACTTATAAGAAAGAATGCATTGAACAGGGTAAGAAATATTTCTCAGTAGCTTCAGGTGGCGGTACAGGAAGAACTCTTCATCCTGATAACATGGCAGCAGGTCCTGCTTCCTACGGTATGACAGATACTATGGGCAGAATGCATTCAGATGCACAGTTTGCAGGTTCATCTTCAGTTCCTGCACATGTTGCAATGATGGGATTTATAGGTGCAGGAAACAATCCTATGGTTGGTATGACTGTAGCAGTTGCTGTAGCTGTTGAAGAATCAGCAAAATAGGGGACATTTAGGATGAAAAAACTATTATCGGTAATGCTTGTTCTGGCACTCTGTGGAGGACTTATGACAGGTTGCGGCAAGAAAGAGCCTTATGCAGATCTCGATTTGTCTGAATACATTGAGCTGCCGGACTACAATAAGTTTGAAACTAAAGAACCAAGTGTTAGTGTAACTGAAGAGGATATTGCCAAAAAGATTGACGAAAACCTTAAAGCAGCATCCACAACAAAGAAAGTCGAAGAAGGCACTGTTGACAAGGGTGATACAGTAGTGGTTGCCTTTGACGGAAGACTTTTAGACGGAACAAAGGTTTCAGGAATGCAATCTGATGGCTCGACTATTACCCTTGGTTCAGGACAGATGATTCCGGGCTTTGAAGAAGGAATTTATGGTGCGGAAATAGGCAAGACATTTGAAATAAATGTAACATTCCCAGATCCGTATGACAATAATAAAGACCTTTCCGGCCAGGAAGCTATCTTCGAAATCACAGTACTAAGCAAGACAGAAACCGTTGTGCCTGAGCTTAATGAAGAATTTGTCAAAAATAATTCTGATTACAAGACAGTTGATGAATACAAGGATGCAATTGCTAAATCGTTAGAGGAGGAAGCCTATAACAAAGCCCTTGATGAAATCAAGTATGAGCTTTACTCAAAGATTGTTGATGGAACAAAGGTTAAGAAATATCCTGAGGACAAGGTTTCAGATGAATATGAAGCTGTAGTTGAATCCTACAAGCAAGCCGCTAAGAGCAGTGGCGTTGAATGGGAGGATTATCTTAAGGACAACCTTGAAATGACTCAAAAGGAATTTGAAGATGAGGCAAAGCTTTACGCACAGGAAATAATTAAGCAGGAAATGATAGTATATCTTATTTCCCAGAAAGAGGATATCGAGGTTTCCGATGAAGAGTATGAGCAGCAGCTCAATTCAATGCTTGAAGCTTCGCAGTTTGAAGACGAGAAGGCATTCAAGGACTACACAGGAATGTCCTTGGAAGAATATGCAGAAACTTACAAGCTTGACAGAGATATGCTTCTCACAAAAGAACTTGATGTGATTTACGAAAGACTTATTGATAATATGAACAAGTAAAAAATATGACTCCGCAAAAATTGCTTTGCGGAGTCTATTTTTTTGTGCCTCTGAATATACTAATAAAAATGGAGGGACAAGAGATGATAAGTACAGATAAGCTTAAAAACAAAGAGGTAATCAATATCAGCGATGGGAGAAGCATAGGGTTTGTGTACGACATTGAAGTGGATCTGGAAAAGGGAATAATAGATGGAATAGTAATCCCCGGGGGAAAGAGCCTCTTTGGCTTTTTTTCAAAAGGTGAAGGTGATATTATAGTAAAGTGGGATAGAGTAAGGACTGTGGGAGATGATGTAATTCTAGTGGACTTAGATGGCAGCAGTGTAGTATAATAAATATATTAGTGCACAGGAGGTATAGCTATGAGATGTCCGTTTTGCGATAATCCCGATACAAAGGTGATAGATTCCCGTCCTACAGAAGAAGGACATGCTATAAGAAGACGCAGAGGCTGCGATGCGTGTAATAAGAGATTTACGACCTACGAAAAAGTGGAAGAAGCCATACTCATGGTTGTAAAAAAAGATGGAAGAAGAGAAACCTTTGACAGAACTAAAATTCTCAACGGTATTATCAAAGCATGCGAGAAGAGACCTGTGTCAATGGCTCAGATGGAAGCGGTAACCTCAGATATAGAGAGAAATCTGTACAGCCAGATGGATAAAGAGGTTGCGAGCGACTACATCGGCGAGCTTATTATGGAACAGCTTAAACAGCTTGATGAAGTGGCATATGTTAGATTTGCATCGGTATACAGACAGTTTACTGATGTTAAGACCTTCCTTCAGGAAATTGAAAAATTGGTAAAGACAAATAAGAACAAATAGGGAGAAGATTAATGAGTGATATTTTCAAAATTGCAATAGATGGCCCCGGTGGAGCAGGCAAGTCCACTATCGCTAAGATGGTAGCAAAAAGACTTGGAATTGATTATATAGATACAGGTGCAATGTATCGTGCCCTTGGTCTGAAAATGATGAATCTTGGCATGGAGATGGCAGATACGCCTGAACTTCGCAAACTGCTCAAGGAAACTGAGATTGACTTTGCAAACGGAGACATAATACTGGATGGAAAAGTTGTAAGCCATCTTATCAGAACACCTGAAGTATCCATGGCTGCATCCGGATGCTCAGCCTTGCCTATAGTAAGGGAAACCCTTGTGGCAGCACAGCAGAAGATGGGGCAGAGCAAAAGTGTAATTATGGATGGAAGAGACATATGTGAAGTGGTTTTCCCTGACGCCAAGTACAAATACTTTCTGACTGCAGATCCTAAGGAAAGGGCTATGAGAAGATACAAGGAGATGCTTCAAAAGGGCGAAGAGGCTGATTTTGAGCAGGTATATAAGGACATCGTTCAAAGGGACTATAATGATTCCACTAGAGCAGCAAGCCCGCTTAAACAGGCCAAAGATGCAGAACTTTTAGATACTACTGATATGACTATAGATCAGGTAGTTGACTATATCTGTGACAAGGTTACTGAAATATAGGATTGATGAAGGATAACACTAAAAAAGCATAAAAGATACCTCTGATGGCAAAACTATCATCGGAGGTTTTTTTATGGAAAAAATCAATATAATTAGAATTAAAGCAATGCTGACTTTCTTTTTCATTCTGCTTTTAGCACTTACAGCAAGAGCTTTCTATATACAGATTTTAAGCGGACATAATCTGGCAGATGGGGCAGATTCTCAGCAGCTGATTGAGGTACAGGGTCTTGATACCAGAGGAGAAATTCTCGATAGAAACTGTAAGCCTTTAACAGGAGGAGTCAGCCAGTACTATTATTTTATAAGCAAAAATCAGAAAAACACGGATAAACTGGCAAAGCTGACGGAGTCCATAGATGCCAGACAAATAGCGAGCAAATC
This sequence comes from uncultured Clostridia bacterium, assembly GCA_945788655.1. Classification (GTDB taxonomy): domain Bacteria; phylum Bacillota; class Clostridia; order Peptostreptococcales; family Anaerovoracaceae; genus Fimisoma. Next base: position 18,429 of record CALZMV010000009.1, read on the forward strand.
TTCAGAATATTATGTCTA
>CALZMV010000010.1 GCA_945788655.1 uncultured Clostridia bacterium
CTGTCCCATCCAGGTAGGGCTCTCATATCCGCATTCCTGACATACAAATACACTTTTACTCTTCTTTGCCATAAACTGCAATCCTCTTCGTCGAACATTTGTTCTATTTTACCATATAAGCCTGCCTTTAGCAAGGGGGTCCTCACAAAAAAAGCGCGGACAAGCCGCGCTTTAAATCATATTATAAATATTATGCTTCGTTTTCTGCCTTATAAGCATCGATAATTTTTGCTGCAAGATGTGTAGGAACTTCTTCATACTTGTCGAATACCATTGTGAAGCTTCCTCTAGCCTGAGTCATAGCTCTAAGAGCGATTGCATAGTCGAAGAGTTCTGCCTGTGGAACAGTTGCAATAATCTTCTGTCCGCCATCAAGAAGCGGTTCCATACCAAGGATTTTACCTCTTCTCTTGTTAAGGTCTCCCATAACATCGCCCATGTAATCATCAGGTATTGAAATTTCAAGCTTCATGATTGGTTCAAGCAGGCAAGGTTTTGCTTCTGCAATACCCTTCTTGAATGCTAATGATGCAGCAATCTTAAACGCCATTTCGTTGGAGTCAACATCGTGATATGAACCATCATATAAAACTGCCTTAATATTAACTACCTTGCATCCAGCTAAAGGTCCCTTGTTCATGCATTCAAGCAATCCCTTTTCTACTGCAGGAACATAGTTTTTAGGAACGGAGCCGCCGAATAATTCTTCGGAGAATTCGAATTCCTGTTCAGATGGAGAGAATCTGATATGTACGTCACCGTACTGACCGGCACCACCTGACTGTTTCTTGTGTTTACCCTGAACATCAGAGTTACCCTTGATTGTTTCTCTGTAAGCAATCTTCTGAGGAACAGTTTTTACTTCTACGCCAAATCTATCTTTTAACTTAGCTAAGATTACACTAATCTGAATGTCGCCCTGACCGCCAAGTAAAGTCTGATGAGTTTCAGTATTTCTCTCAACTACGAATGAAGGGTCTTCTTCTCTTAACTTGTTAAGACCTGTACCCATCTTATCTTCATCGTTCTTATCTGCAGCTTCAATAGCAACATAGTATGCAGGCTGTGGATAATCTAATGGTAAATATCTTACGATATCGTTCTTGTCGCAGAGAGTATCTCCTGATAATGTGTATTGCAGTTTAGCAACAGCTACGATATCACCTGCTTCAGCATAATTTAATTCCTGCTGACTCTTACCTCTTAAGAAGAACAGCTTACCAAGTTTTTCAACTTTGCCTGCTCTTTCATTGTAAATTTCGTCGCCGGAGTTAAGCTTGCCTGTTACAACCTTAAGAACTGAAATTTTACCTACAAATGGGTCAACGATTGTCTTAAATACAAATGCAGATGGAGTTGCATCAACTACAGACATTCTTTCTACAGGTTCGTTGTTGTCGTTGAATCCTCTGTAAGCACCATGCATGTACGGAGTAGGAACATATGTTACAAGAAGGTCTAATAATCCTTCAAGACCATGTCCAAGTTCAAAAGCGGATGAACATACAGGTACGATTCCGCCTTCTGCAATACCCTTCTTAAGTCCATTAAGAATTTCTTCTTCAGAGAAATCTTCTCCTTCAAAATACTTTTCCATTAATTCTTCATCTGCCATTGCAATAGCTTCTTTTAGTTCATCGTCGATGTCTACTGATAAAGGCCAGCTGAATGGTATAAGCTTTTCACCGAATCTTTCTTTTAATTCGTCGAATGTCTTATAGAAGTCAAATTCATCCTTATCTCTCTTATTTATAACGATAAATCTTGGTTTCTTATATCTTTCGCATGCTTTCCATGCTGCTTCAGTACCTACCTGAATTCCGGCACCTGCATCAACCATGATTACTGCTGCTTCTGACGCTCTTAATGCAGCATTTACTTCTCCGATAAAATCGAAGAAACCTGGAGTATCGATAAAGTTGATTTTATTTTCTTTCCAAAGTATAGGAACTACAGATGTGTTGATTGAATATCCTCTTTCAATTTCCATTTTGTCGTAGTCGGATACTGTGTTACCATCTTCTACCTTACCCATTCTGTTTGTTACGCCAGTATTAAGCAGAGCAGCTTCTAAGAATGTAGTCTTACCGCATCCACTGTGTCCGAGTAGCGCAACGTTTCTAATTGTTTCACTTGTATAGCCTTTCATATTAAGACCTCCCGATTTATTTTACAGTTGTGTTTATTATAACAAATGGTGATTCTAATGACAACTTTTTTTGTGTTATATTGGTAATTGTCATATGCAATTATTCTTCCCCATTAAAGCATGCCATGACAGCTTCTGCAACTTTTTTAACAACGAGCGGATTAAATCCATCAGGAAGAACATATTCAGGACTAAGCTCCTCCTCAGGTATTACCGCAGCAATGGCTCTTGCTGCAGCTTCCTTCATTTCCTCAGTAATCTTTGGTGCCCTGCAATCCAGCGCTCCTCTGAAAATTCCCGGAAATGCGATTACATTGTTGACCTGATTTGGGAAATCCGATCTTCCTGTTCCCACCACAGCAGCGCCTGCAGCCTTTGCCTCATCAGGCATAATTTCAGGTACAGGGTTTGCCATAGCAAAAACTATCGGATCCTTTGCCATACTTCTTATCATATCTTGAGTTATTACTCCCGGAGCTGAAACGCCTACCACAATGTCAGCACCTTTGATGACCTCTGCAATGGTGCCCTTAAGGTTGTCCTTATTTGTAACCTTAGCCATTTTTTCCTGTTCAGGATTGTTATATGGTGCCCCTTCATAAATAGCGCCATTCTTGTCACACAGAATTACATCCCCAAAGCCCAGACGGTTAAACATCTTAGCAATGGAAATCCCTGCAGAACCAGCTCCACTTATTACAATTTTAAGATTTCCTGCCTTTCGGCCTGTTACCTTGATGGCGTTGAGTATCCCTGCACTTGTAATAATGGCTGTGCCATGCTGATCATCGTGAAAAACAGGAATATCACACATTTCAATAAGCCGTCTTTCTATTTCAAAACATCTTGGCGCACTGATATCCTCAAGATTTATACCTCCAAAGCTCTTGGAAATGGCATACACTGTATTTACAATGGTATCAGGGTCCTTTGAGTTGATGCATATTGGAACAGCATCAATTCCGGCAAAGGCCTTAAACAGAGCACATTTTCCTTCCATTACAGGCATGCCTGCGGAAGGACCGATATCCCCAAGTCCAAGAACTGCGGTTCCATCAGTGATTACCGCAACGGTGTTCCCCTTTCCCGTATACTTATATGCCAATTCTTCATCTTTTGCAATTTCAAGGCATGGCTCCGCAACACCCGGTGTATAAGCAATTGATAATTCTTCTTTATTTGTAATAGGGCACTTGCACTCAATAGAAAGCTTGCCCTTCCATTCTTCATGTTTCTTTAATGCTAGTTCTTTCATTTTTTTATCCTCACACTATCTTCTCTGCAAATTCAGCAATTTCCTTTTCTATCCCGGGCACGTCCATTACCGTTCCCGGGTCATTGGCCGTAGCCATTAAAACAAAGTACGGAGGCAGAATAAAATTCTTATTCATATTTATCGCTCCTATTATCTGCTGTGCCACAATGTCGCTTCCACTGTAGCCTGAAACCACAATAGAAAAAATACGTTTTCTGCTAAAATCATGAGTAATAAATATCGCCGTTAAACGATTTATCAGCGCCATAATGTTTGCACTTATTGCATCGTTGTAATTTGGGCAAATCACAACCAAGGTATCCGCTTTAAGAATAGCAGGATATACCTTTTCTACCATTACCCCGCCATAGAAGCAGCTCGCCTGTTCCCCATAGTGAAGGCAACGCTCATATTTGCAGCCTCTGCAATCCTGCACCTGTCCGTTTCTTATTGAAATGTCCTCAACATCAGCTTTGTCACCGATAACCTTTGCTACCTCCTTCCAAAGAGTATAGCTGTTGGAGGTCTTCCTATTGCCTGCGTGAAGGACTAATATCTGAGGTTTTTCATGTTCAAAGGAATCTTTATCATAGCGGAAAGCCATTAGCTTATCTATCAGGTTCTTAACACTTTTAAGATATGCTTCTTTCCTTTCTACAGCCCACACCTTTGATATGACAGAAAAGTTTGCAAGGCTCCCCGTGGCCTCAACAAGAGGTTTACCCGGGAAAGCTGCTCCGGCACAATTTGCAGAAAAAACAATCCTCCGACCAACATCCTTGGTATGCAAATCGCCGCATCCGTCTACGATAACACTGCAGTAACTGCCTTTAAGGGCCTCATTATGTGTATTCAGGTAAGAAAGAACCTTCATAACATCCATGCAGATACCGCTTTCATCAATTTCGGCGGCAATGAGAATCCTGCTTTTCTGAAGCTGTCCACTCTCTGCCGCACTTATGAATTCGTCCGCTCCATAGATATTGCACACTTTCAGGTCATCCTTTAATGCATGCTTCAATATGTATTCCAGACGCTTGTCCCGCCTGGTTTTGTCCGATAACCTTACTAAGTAAAACTTCACAATCTACCTCTTTAAATTTTCATATGCTCTTTCGATACGCACAAATAGTTCCTGCGGAAGAGGCAAATCCTCTACCTCAACCACATTCTTCTCTTTATTGATTCTGTTTTTTATTCCCATGAATGCTTCACCCAGGTAAACTGAACTGTAATTCCATTCTCCCGAAAGTGTCAGCAAAATGGAAATTGCCCCCGAAGAAAGAGCCGGTGCAATATATGGCTTAAATCCAAGCTCTCTTACCCTCAGGTTCGCCTCAACAGTCAGTTCTGTAAGCTCCCTCGATAGCTCATCATCATAATCCTCAATGCTGTTCGCTATCACCAGGTCCCGGCCGTGAGGGCCGAATGCTCGGCCCTCACTGAGGTATGAGCCGAAGCGCTCATACCTCCGGGCGTAATACTCAGCTCTTTTGTTCATTACGCCCAGGCCGTAACCTTTAATCTGAGCAGGATCAAGTCCTGATGCATCAAGTGCCGCCTTGCACAGATTGTCAACAGGATCCGATACTACTGCGAAAATTCCTTTATAATTTCTTTCCGCTGCCATCTTGGCATATATGGATACTATCTTGCTGTTTGCTTCAAGCTGCATCATTCTAACGTCGCCTGTAGTTCCAATAGGCGGAATCGCTTTGCTGGCGCAGAATATGAACATATCACAGTCAAAGAGTTCCTCCTGGGCAAGACATACAACCTCTGGTGTTCTTCTCTCTCCAAAAGGCCATCCAACCTGATTCATTTCAATCTCATACCTTGCCATTACGTCAGGATTAACGTCAAATATGCCGATGGTGTCGATTATGCCTCCACCGAGAGTTTTCAGCCCCAGGAGAAGGGTTGCCCCCACATCACCGAGGGCAAGAAGATTAACTTTGAGTCCTTCTTCAGGCAGCTTCAGCTCCATCTTTATTTCTTTCTTTTCCGGAGCAAGTTCCCATATGCTCCTTTTATTGTCTTCCCTCATCAAAACCTTCCTATCTAAACAGTTTTCTCATTCTGATAAGTCTCTCCATATCTTTCTCAATGTATGAAGAAGCCGCAACATTATCGTCATACTTCACATGCTCTCCCAAATCAGGAAGTTTCGGCTCCGTTATCACCTCTCCAAGTCTCCTGATGGTGAGCTTTCGTTCGAATACATTCTGATATTCTTCTTCCAAAGCCTTCAGGATGTTTCTGGCGTTCTCAAGACATGTCATTGAATAATCGTATATGTGAGAGCCCGAAATATCGCCTAAAAACGATGGGACAGCAAAAGGCAGAATCATGTTGAGAGACGGGATATTTCCAAGGCTCGCAACGGTCTTTTCCTCATCCTTCATACTATCGCCTCCGATGTACGGATATACGGCATTTTCATCAATCCAGCACTTCATATTCGGCAGGAAGTAAGCACTGCTTACAGTTCTCTGCATCAGAGTCATCAGGTCACGTCCACGTCCTGTCTGAACGCCCACAACCGTATCCACAACACCAACGCCTGTTTTTTTCAGCAGCGGGTCAATTTTTTTCATTCTGTAGCCCTTGTTTACCAGGTCATCAACCAGTATTACAGGTCTGTTGAAGGACTTTATGGTTCTGACCTGAGTTTCCAGAGTGGAATAGAAACTGCTTTCTTCTACTGAGAAGGCCGAAATATCGCGGTTAAAATACTTTTCTGTGTGAAGGGCCTTGGTTACGGTATTTGGTACAGCAACGCCCTGCAGAACCTTTCCGAAAGGAACTACCATGCTCTTGCCGTAACTCTTTTCTTTGAGAGGTACCGGCGGTACACAGTTTATCTTTGCAATAAGGTTCATCATCTTATAAAGCATGATTCCCGAATTGTATGACAGAATCACTTCTCCCGGATAAATTCTCGTCAGAACTCCCAGCAGTCTGTTATGGGCTTCTTCTACGGCCTTTATCACCAAAGGCTGCTTGTTAAGAGGGTTCTTTATAATTGTGTTGACATTTTTAAACACGATTACAGGCGAATGCATATCTGCCGCATAAATCGGTTTGCTGCCTGCAGGGGCAATGTTGACAAACCCCTGTTTTTTCAGAGCCTTTAAAATATTCTTTCTTATTCCCGTTTCTTCACAGGAATTGTACACCACATATGTATAGTCTCTTGCCAGAAGCTCTGAGAGAACTTCGACAAGAATTGTCTGTCTCAGATCACCTATAGAGCTGTTTCTGCTGGTGTAGATTCCTCCTATTACTGCAATTCCGCCGGCTGCCTTGCTTCTAATATACGCAGCAATTTCCTGATCCTTAAAAGTTTCGAGGAAGTCTACGCTATCAAGCTTATTTACTGCCGCCACGGCAACAATTCTGTTCATCTGAAGCTCATCTCTAAGAACAACAGTATATACATTTTCCTTTTCCAGATAAGTTCTGATAGCATTTACATCATGTCCTCTCTCCCTCAGCTCATCTTCCATACCGGCTATTGCAGCAGATCCCCTTATCTTGAACTCTTCAAGCTTTATTTCCTGGGCCTGGAAAATATGCTTGTAGGCAGGTTCTCTCAGGTACAGGCTGCTTTCATATATGTAATTCTGTGCAACCGGATCGATCAGGTTTGAAATATCTCTGTTCATGTCGATATTTTCTCTTATTCTGGTGGAGCTTATCTCTTCGAAATCTGCCGCAAGAGTCAGATTCATAATCTTACCGTGAATGCTGGTGTAGGATTTACTCTGTCTGAAAGCTTTTTCGCCTTTTTTGCCTTCAGCATAGCGTCTGAAAATAATGTGATTCAGAGAATGTATTGAATTCTCTGCCGGTTCAGCTCTGTAACAGGATGCATTTTCAATGACATCGCTTCCTGCAACGAAGTATAACTCCCTTTCTGCAAAGAGGGCTTTGAGCATTTCAAGGTCCTTTGGATTGGCAATATTTACAGGCATTCTATCCGGGAAGATATACATATTTTCTTCATCGGCAATAGACATGCTCATTATCTTTCGTCTCTGCAATCTCGGCTGAGTCTTCTTGGACCAGCTGAACTCATCCAAAGCCAGATACACTTCGCATCCCATGTCCCTTATTTCCCTGGCAATTGCCTTATGACTCACGCTGAAAGGGTCAAAAGTTCCCGGAAAGAAGGCAACGGCCTTCGGCTGAACCACATTTAGCTTACCCATTTCCAGCTCATAATCACTTATAAAGCCATATATCTTATTGAACACTGCCGCATTGTAGAAAAAGTCCAGGTCTCTTTCTTCTGAACCTTCGCAAAGTGTCATTATTTTTTTGCCGCAGTGGCTGTATATTTCATATTTTTCATCTTTTGAAAGTTTCTCCGAACCAAAAATGTTCATACCTATAGTCCAGAAAGCTTCCTGACTGACAGTAATATTGTAGTTTGCAAAACCTCTTACGATAGAGTTGATAATTCTATATTTTCTGGTTTTTGTAACTGCTTCTTCCTCGTCCTCTCCAAAGAGTCCCCTATAGATATTGTAGTTTTCAATAAGCACTCCAAAGGTGTTTAATACTGCCCCTGCAACCTGGCCGTTAGAAGCGACCAGCAGTTCTTCAAGGTCCTGAATAAGCTCGTCCAGTTCTCTTGGAGGCAGATGAAGCATTATCACTCCAAGATAAATCGGAATGTATTTTGTAAACTGATAATCCCCTATTTCCAGACCCTTACCAAGCTCTACTGCTATTTCGTTTCTCTGTTCAAGTGGCATTAGCTTGATTATTTCAATGAGTCCGTTACCTGCTGCCTGACGCACAATAACGGTTTCGCTGACCTTTACCAGATTGGCAAGATGTGTAGCGACATGAAGGAGTTCTCCCCCGTTATGGCCTTTTTCTATGCTCTTAAGCATAAGCTTTATGTTTGCTACCTTAATGGTCCAAGGTGTGCTTGCCTTTAGGTTGTCCAGATACATTTCTGACAAATCCTCTTCAGAAAGGGAAATGTCAGGGTCATGTCCAAGGCAAAGCTTTATTTCTTTATGGTAATCGCTGCATTTGCCAAAATGATCCTTTACACCAATAGCCGCCAGCTTAATTCCCACAGGACCGTTTTTCTCTGCATATTTTGCAAATTTTAAAATTGTATCTACATGATAATCACTGCAGAATTCAGGCTCGATTTTCAATGCTGCCTGAAGAAGAGTGCTGGTGTTATTCTCCATCATGTCAATCTGACTGTAGTATTTCATGAGAACATCTAAATAATCCACTCTTTTTTCAGGGCGGCATGACATAAGAATTCCCTTTGTAACTGATTTCAGGCTGTTGCTAAGCCATTTCTTGTGCTGGTCTGTCATCTTATGGTCAGGTTTTAACAATGTTTCAAGAGTGTTCTCCCAAAGAGACATGTTGGTTATTTTCTTTTGAGGAACATTAACACCTGCGGGCAGCTCCTTACGATATTCTTCGTTAAAGTGGGCGATTATCTGCCCGATAATCTCTGCTGCCTGATTTCTTATATCACTTTCCTTGTGAACAAGAAATTCATTCAGAAAACGAAGCGTCATCTGCTTCTGGCGTTCTGTCATATATGTTGAGTACTGTCCAAGAATAGAAATGTACGTACGAAGGCTCTTCCAGTCCTGTTCACTTCTTGCAGTCTCCAGTATGCTTCCGAATTCCTCTTCTTTGTTGAACCTGTTCATAAGCCTTATGTTGTGATCAATTGCTTCGTACTTGTATTCTCTAGCAATTTCGCTGCCTGAAGCCAATGCGACCTCAATCTTCTCCTTTGCAACAGGTACAGGTGGTTCTTTTGCGGGGATTTCAGGTAAAGATGTATCTACCCCCAGGTTTATCATGTAGTTTTCAAAGTCTTTAAGCTTATTATATACTCTGCGATAGCGATGTTCCTTTGCCTCGTCAACATTATCAAGCTTGTCTAAAATAACCTGAAAAGCATCGTCTAGGGAGTAGAAGTGTACTACTTCTGCGCCCTCACTGTTTCTGCTGCTTTTAACTCTGAAGTCCGCATAGATAAGAAGCAGAGATTCCACCGAAAGATTTGCAAGCTCAAGATCCCAGGTGGAATGGTTTGCCGCAATGTGTCCTATCATAGGCATCTTAAATCTGTTAAAGCATATATCGGTATAGTAGTAATGCAGGTACGGTATTCTTCGTTCTTCGCTCTTCTTGCACCCGTATTTGCCGATATCATGTCCTGCTGCTGCTCCCGAAATTATTCCTAGGTCAACAGGAATCTTCAAAGCCTCCAGCTGTCTTGCCGCATGCATGGCAACATAATGAACCCCCGCAATGTGGCCCAAAGTGTTATATGGAGTCAGTTCAACACCGATTCTCATAAATTCATATATGTACTGTTCTTTTGAAAAATCGCGCAGTCTCAGATATTCCTTGTTATATCCTTTCTCCTTTATCTCGTCAGCACTGACAAAGTGAAAATCCACGGTAGGATCAAAGGCTGTATTTTGCTCTTCCACCTTAAAAATGCTCTGCATGAGCTGCAGCAGAAAAAGACTCTGTTTTGTTCCTTCTTCAATTTGAGAAAACAGTTCATCTCCGCTGGCTGCAATTTTTTCGGGGAAAAGAATGCGAAGCACGTAATTATATGCATTTTTCAAGTACTGCTTTGGTACTTCCTCAGGTCCCATAAGAGAAAGGACCGGCATCATGCTTTCAACGACCTTATAAACGCTGAATCTGCCATTAAGGCAGGCATCAGCATGGAGGTTTTTTATTGATTCCTCAAAATTGCCCCTTTCAAGTATGCCCTTTATATCGTTTTCACTCATTTCAATGTGCTTCAAAAAGGATTTTTCTGTAAGATGCTTGATACTTTCTCTGTATAAATTTGCAGCTATGTTCATATTCTGCCTCCGCGTAAAATTTAAAAAAGAGCATTAAAACCCACCAGGTAGGTCTTAATGCTCTGGTTATTATCTAGAATTCTGCATTCTTTGGTGTTCTAGCATATGGAAGAACGTCTCTGATGTTGCTTACGCCGGTAATGTACATGATGATTCTTTCGAATCCAAGGCCATATCCGGCATGCTTTACGCCGCCGTACTTTCTAAGATCCATATACCACCAGTAATCTTCCTCTTTAAGACCCATTTCATCCATTCTGGCCTTGAGAACATCATATCTTTCTTCTCTCTGGCTTCCACCGATGATTTCACCAACGCCCGGTACAAGAAGGTCACATGCTGCAACAGTCTTGTTGTCGTCGTTAAGTCTCATATAGAACGCCTTGATATCCTTTGGATAATCGGTTACGAATATAGGCTTTTTGAAGATTTCTTCAGTAAGATATCTTTCGTGCTCAGTCTGAAGGTCAATACCCCATTCAACAGGATACTGGAATTCCTTGCCTGATTTTTTTAGAAGTTCAACAGCTTCTGTGTAAGAAACGCGACCGAAATCAGCATTTACAATAGTGTTTAATCTTTCTATTAATCCTTTGTCAACAAAACTGTTGAAGAACTGCATTTCTTCAGGAGCATTTTCAAGCACATATCTGATGATGTACTTAATCATAGCTTCTGCCAGTTCCATATTGTCTTTTAAGTCTGCAAACGCAACTTCCGGTTCAATCATCCAGAATTCAGATGCATGTCTTGCAGTATTGGAATTTTCAGCTCTGAATGTAGGCCCGAAGGTATATACCTTTCTGAAAGCTAATGCATAGGTTTCAGCCTCCAGCTGACCGCTTACAGTTAAACTTGCTTCCTTGCCGAAGAAATCCTGGCTATAGTCAACCTTTCCATCTTCAGTCTTTGGAACGTTGTCCATATCAAGTGTTGTGATTCTGAACATTTCGCCTGCACCTTCACAGTCACTTCCTGTGATAATTGGTGTGTGTACATATACGAAATTCTGTTCCTGGAAGAATTTATGAATCGCATATGCCACCAGAGATCTTACTCTGAATACAGCAGAGAACATATTGGTTCTAGGTCTTAAGTGAGCGATTTCTCTTAAGAATTCCATAGAATGTCTCTTTGGCTGCAGAGGATAATCAGGTGTAGATGCTGCCTCAACTGTAACTTCTGTCGCCTTTATTTCAAAAGGCTGCTTCGCATTTGGAGTAACAACAACCTTGCCTTTAACAGCGAGTGCAGTTGCAACATATGCCTTTGATACTTCTTCAAAATTGTCGATAAATTCTTCTTCATATACAACCTGTACGGATTTGAAGAAAGAACCGTCGTTTAACTCTATAAATCCAAATTTGTTGGAGTTTCTGTTATTTCTAACCCAGCCTTTTATCAATACTTCTTTATCAGCGTATTCAGCTGTGTTCCTAAAAAGCTCTCTGAGCAGTATTTCTTTCATCTTCAACTACCTTCTTATTTAATTATTATATTTTGTGCATATTTTCTACTATTATTATCACACAAATACGCAGATTAAATTATATCATAGGGTTTTTTCAATATCAACAGCAAAGTATCCTGTGTATCTCCTTAATAACCTCTTCGATATTAATTGGTTTGGATACGAAGCCATTCATTCCACATTCCTCCGCCTTTTTTCTGTCTTCACTAAAAGCATTAGCTGTCATAGCGATGATAGGGATCTTAGACAACAATGGTTCTTCTAATGCCCGGATACGGCGTGTAGCCTCATATCCGTCAAGCTTAGGCATCTGAATGTCCATAAGTATCAGATCATATGCCTCAGGCAGCGATTCCTCAACCTTTTTAAGGGCTTCCTCACCATCTGTTGCTGTATCAATATCAAAACCATATACGCTTAAGAATTCCACTGCTATTTCCATATTCAGCTCGTTATCTTCCACCAACAGCAGTTTCTTGCCCATAAATTGTTCTTTTAGATTATTATCCGAAGGGTTACATACAGTTTCGTTACTTGAACTTGCAAAATCTCCATAAACAGCTTCCTCACCTTCATCCGCATGTTTTTTTGTTATTTGCCGCAATGTAAGTTCAAGGTTGATAACAAATTCTGTGCCTTTTCCCTGTTCAGAAATCACTTCAATTGTACCACCCATCATGTCAATGATGTTTTTCGTAATTGACATTCCAAGGCCTGTACCTTGAATCTTGCTCACAGTTGTATTTCGTTCCCGCTCAAAGGGGAAGAAAACGCGTTCTGCAAATTCCTGGCTCATACCTATTCCCGTATCTTTTACTCTAAGCCGGTATAGTCCTTTCCCTTCTTTTTCGCAAGGCAGCTGTTTCATCTTAACAAATACCTCTCCACCTTCAGGAGTGAATTTTATTGCATTTGATAACAGATTCATTATTACCTGGCTGAGTCTTATTTCATCACAGAATACATTTTTATCTATTATTTCAGATGAATCCATATGGAGTTTTAGCTGTTTTTCTTCTATTTGTCCACTTACTATATTTTTAACGTCATTGAGCATTTCTACCAAATCTGCATCTGTTTCATCAAGCTGGAACTTGCCGCTTTCAATACGGCTCATATCAAGCACGTCATTAATAAGCGAAAGCAGATGCTTGCCCGATGTCTTTATCTTAGCAAGATAATCCTTGACCTTTTCATCATCTCCAACATTGTCATCGGCTAAAGTCGTAAAACCAAGGATTGCATTCATAGGAGTACGAATATCATGAGAAATGTTGCTTAAAAAAGCACTCTTTGCCATGTTGGCTTTTTGAGCAATTTTCACAGCATCTTCCAGCGCCATGTTAGCATTCTTTTCCTTAGTTCTGTCAGATATTACAAGAATATACTTTTTTTCATCCCTGATAATCCTGCACAGGGCGACTACGCGGAACCAGCGGATTTCTCCCGTTTTTTGATGAACATATTCTCTATTCCACTCATTTTGCTGATCAGGAAGGATGTATTCAAGCTGATCAAGCACTTTCCTTGTGTCCTTGCCTCTTGGAAGATGTTCAAGTTCTGTGACGTTCGCACGAATCTTTTCTTCCGGTATTCCAACAAGTTCTTCCACATTAGGGCTGATATATTCGACCTTTGAAGTTTTGGCATCAATCATCAGAAATATGTCTTCAACATTATTCGAAAGCGTAGAAAACAACTCATCTCTGTAAAGGATTTCCTTATCCTTCTTTGTCAGCATCAGCCGGTTCTGATGTGTCACAAATCCAAGGGTAAAAAGAATAAAAATCGCTGCAATACACACAACAAGGATCAGCGTTCTCGTCTGCAGGCTGTTCATACTGGCGTTTACTATACTGGATGGAACTATACCTACTACTGCCCAATCTTCAAACTCAACGTTCTCATAGATAAAATAATACTCTTTGCCAGCCATTACTATTTCGCATACTCCTGAGCGTTCCTCCCGAAAATCTTTTTTAATCTTTTCAATTTCATAATCATCCAGAGAAGAGAACTTCCTCAGCATTGCCAGAACATTGTAAATTTTATATTTTCCATTTTGAGGGCTGTCTACTATTACTCTGCCATCCGCATGTACCAAAAAACTGCTGGAATTGCCCTCGAAGGCCGTATTTTCTATTGTCTGTACAAGGTCCTTATTGTCGTAGCTTATAGCAATGGCTTCATATTCAAAATTCTTAAATTTTCCCGGCTGAATAGGAATAGCAAACACCATAATCTCAGGCTGCTCGGGAATTACCGAATTCACAAGTGTATCCTTCTTTTCAAGAATCAGCTTGGACATATCCTCCTTAAGATTAAGATATCCCGTTTTGCCATCTATGGTATAATACTCCCCTTCCCGGGAAATAAAGAAGAAGTTCGTAAATCCATTCTCCTCCTTAGCCATAGTGATATATTCCGCCACTTTCTGATCATCATTTGTATCCTGGATATAAGGAACCCACATATGCATGGTGCTCCAGCTCTTTCCAACAAGATTGTGAAGTGATTGGTTTGCCTGATGATAGATTTCTGTAAGATGAGCAGTACTTTCTGAATAAATTGTCTTTTTTACAAAGCTATAATGCCATACGCTTACAGCCAACACACACAGTGATACTGCAACCGCTACCAATATAGGTAATCTACGCTTCCACATGCGTTTTCACTCCTTACTCAAAAACTGTTTTAAAGGCGTTGTATGTCATCTGCATGGATGTCTTTAAATCTCCGTATTCAAATCCTAATTCATTCACTATTTTTTGACCATTAAACAATGCGTTTTCTTCAGGTGTCAACGGAAACGGCAATGGAATATTATTTTTCAATACATCTCCTACAGTTACCGCAATTGTCTTAAAATCTCTGTCGCTGACAGACCTTAGCAAATCGACATAGCTGTCATAATTAAAAACTTCCGGTGCGCTGAGTATGTAAGTCTTATTATCAGCTTCTTCCTTTTCAATGCATAGCATGATTCCTCTTGCAACATCCTTTGCGTAAACCATCTGAAATTGTCCATCTGCACCTACAGGATGCGGCAGAGCTTCCCCATGCATAATCTGCTCGATGTACCATGATTCTCTCGGCGCGTAATTGTAAGGGCCATAAATCATTGCCGGTCTCAATATGGTGAATTTACAATTATATGACTCGGCTGCTTCTACAAGTTCCTTCTCCAGAAGCATCTTATTATAGGTGTAAAGACCCACTTCGTCTGTCGGTTCCTTCCATTGCAAAGGTGATTTTTCGTCCCTTACATAGGCGCTGCTTTGACACACATCTACTGTGCTTATGTAGATGTATTTTTTTATATGGCAAGGTAGGTTTTTAAACATCTGTGCAATATCTCCAGGATCATAAGCACAGAAGTCCACAACAGCATCATAACTTTCTTTTAGCGGAAGGGTTTTAAGTTTATCATAATCATAACGGTCACAAGAAAACTCAGTGACATCACCAAGCTCACTTAAGGAATATGTTCCCCTGTTTATAAGTGTCAGCCTCCATCCTTCCTGAAGCGCTACCATAGAAAAAATGCGTCCAACAAAATATGATCCGCCAATAACTAAAACTTCTTTCATTTTCTCCCTCACTTCTTTCTTATTTTAACATTATGTTCACATTGATTCTAATATCAAACATGTCTATCTACTGACACTATGGTAATATTTCAAGCCAATATCCATCAGGATCGGCAATGAAGTATATTCCCATTTCGGGGTTTTCAAAACATATGCAGCCCATTTCCTCATGTTTTTTGTGAGCTTCCTCATAATTGTCGGCTCTGAAAGCAAGATGGAATTCGCATTCACCCAGATCATATGGCTGCGGATGTTCCTTTAACCATGTAAGCTCAAGTTCAAAATCGCTTGTTTCATTTGAAAGGTATACGATGATAAAATCCTCACAGGATTTTCTCCTTACTTCGTATAAGCCTAAAGCATCATTGTAGAACTTTATGGATTTGTCCAAATCAGAAACGTTATAGTTTTCATGTATCATTTTAAATTTCATTTTATACCTCCTGCCTATATGATATTTAATACTTCAAATAAGCTTTTTGATAACTTATTATCTCACAGCACAGTTTGAAGTACAACTGTTATTATCTCATAAGCATTTCATAAAGAGGCATTGTCTACGACAAATCAAAATAAAAAAGCACTAAAAAAGGAGGTTCCGAATCGAGACGTCCAAATTAGTCTCTAAATCGGATTCTCCTTTTTTGTTATTAACGTTTATATTACTATCCGTGATACTCTCCGGTTGCAGAATCAACTGTAACATAAGGAACGGTTTTACCATCTATCTTAACATATACCTGATATATACCATTTCCCAAATCCTCATAGGATTCCGGAACTACATCATAGTTTTCAAGCAGGCTTTTTTCAAAAGCATCTTTCCAGGAATCCTCATTTTTTGTGTTATCTGCACCATTATTATCTGCATCTGATGTATCAGTTTCTGCAGTATCATCAACCTTTTCCCCATCATCGATATTCTGCTCGGTTTTTTGTGTATCTGTATCCGTTTTATCAGGATCCTCTACAGGCTGATTCTTGCTGCATGCTGACAAAGAAAAGATCAAAGCCACTGCAAGCATTGTAGTAATAATAGTTTTTAGTTTCATTTCTTGTTCACCTCTTTCAATTTATTATTATTTTTATAAAAGCCTCTCCCATCGGACATCTTTCCATCCGCTTGTATCAAATGTATTTCTTACAGCACTGCACATTATTTCAAGTTTCTTACGAATATGAGGCGATTTTATAAGCACTTTTGACTCATCCTCATAAGCCATAAAAAACTCCATGATGCGTGCACGATCCTCTTTCTGGTCAACACAGGCGTAACTGTCCACGAAGTATATGTCTTCTATTGCACTGTTGTAAAGTGTCCACTTCTGATTTGGATCAGTCTGTGTAGCATCCTGATAATATGCAAACCCCTTCGGATTAAGTTCGCTCCATTTATCTAGTGTAAATGCTGTATAGTCCCTTGATAAAATATAGTTCTCGGTTGCATGCCATAATTCATGACAGACTATTCCTTCCAGGCCAAAGGTCTGATTCGAATCCAAGGCAATATACTGCCAACCATATCTCTCGTATGTTACACCCTCCGCTCCAAAACCGGTCTCGATATGTCCGACAATTAGAAAACACAGGCCTCCATCACCCCTGCCATTGCGGAATTGCTCTGTAAATCCCTTTGGATATAATCCAAGACCGCGCTCCAGCGCTTCCAGCATTCTGCAAATATTTTTCACTTCCTCCGTTTCATCCATAGTGTCCGTCAGATCAATAGGATATTCACAAAAGGCAGCAGTTTCCTTGCACTGAGAAGAAAGCAGGATTTTTACTCCATATTTCTCTTCAATCTTATCCGCATACTTACGCGCTTCCTTAAGATTGTTTGCAACAAGCGTTCCGTATACATCTCCCCAATAGTTCTTTGCCAGTTCGTCGTCCACCACCATTGGTGACTTTGCAGTATCAGGTTCCCCCAGTTCTGTAAAAGGCAATCCTTCTGGATCCATCCTGTAAAAGTGGAATGCACCATCCTTATAGACTGCACCCACCAGCAGCTTGGCATCCGTCAGATAGCATACAGAATGCATTTCGCCGTTTACGCCTAATTCACTTAGGTCGCAGGAAGAAACACTCTCTCCTAATTGATATAAGGTGGAATTTTCAGACTTTATTCCCATCAGAAATGGCGAACCTTCAATGGTGAAAACATAACCACTGTTTTCCGAAAAAATGTCTGCGTCCGCAAAGTAATATTTACCCTTATTTTCGTACAGTGCAGAATATCCTATCTTATCATTGTCGAAGGTCAGCATACAGATTTCGCCACCATTAAAAGACATCTGGTATCGATCTTCCTGCAGCATCTCCAATGTTCCTTCATCGATATTGTAAATTGCCGTTCCGCAATCGCTGCTGTAAGGGGACAGAAGAAATTGCATCAGTAGTTTGCCGCTCTCTGCTTCATATGATGTAATACTTGAGATTCGCAGGTCAAGTGGCGTTGAGAGTTTACCTCCTTCCCCGGATTTCAGATTCTTCCAACACAATTCGTCATCTTTAATGTAGTAATAGGTACTTGCATCATAGGAAAAATAACCATCTACGTTTTCGGCGTCCCATGCGCCAATATCCTTTAGCGAGCTGCTAAGAAATTTCCATTCATTTGTTTCGCGATTGCATATGGCAAATCGGCCATCGGAGAAAGTCTGTTCCTTGAGGTCCCATATGCCATCTACAGTGACTTCCTCAAGAACCGCATCGTCCAGAGCATCCACAAGCTGCAGTGTTGTAATCCCTTTGTCGTAATCTGCACAGTTAATGACCATTTTTGAATCTCCTGCCGAAAAAACAGAAGAAAAAGCTACAGGCTTAATGCATTCCAGTTCCCAAACCGTATCTTTGCCATTCTTCTTGCCTGCTGAACAGCCTGAAAGCGCTAATAA
>CALZMV010000011.1 GCA_945788655.1 uncultured Clostridia bacterium
GCTGCAAGGGCTGTGTTGGAATACTCAATTTCCTTCAACTCGTTTCCCTTAATAAATGCCGAACACTGTGATAATGCCTGAGGGTGACTTACAACGGTCTTTATGTCTTTTACAGTCGCACCCTCAACACCGAGAAGGTCATGTGTCACAGGCAAATCATACATTCCGTTAACGAAGAGGTCTCCAGAAAACATCAGATCATTTACTTGCCCTACGTCTCCTGCAAAGCTGTTCTCAATTGGAAGAACTGCACAATCACATTCACCGTTTTCTACAGCATCATATGCCTTTTTGAAGCTCGTATATGCAACCTTGATTGCCGAAGGGAAAATTTTGCTTGCCGCAATATGAGCAAATGCACCTCTTGTACCGCAATAGGCAACCTTAAGTCCTTCCATAATGCTGCTCTGATATCTTCTTGAAAGTTCCATAGTACCCTTTAAGAAACTTACATAATATGACTTCAAATCCACATCATCAATTCTTGCTGCTCCGTTTATCAAAACCTGCTCTTCCCGTTCTCTATCAAGAATCGGAAGCCCACATATTTTTTTATATTCAGCAACCTTGGCAACAAGTTCCATTCTCTCCTTGAAAAGCTCAGCCATCTTGTTGTCTGTCTCTGTTATCTTAAGTCTTATATCCTTTAAATCTTGCATTTCACTTTACTCCATTTAATAATTTAGAACAATGTACAATTTAAAATTATATGTGAGGCAAACAAAAAAGTCAATATTCTTTCGTGTACAAAAACAAAACCACAACAGAATATATCCGTTGTGGTCATATGCTTATATCATTTCATACATTGTTTGAGCGTCTTCTTTTTTGCATGATTCGCTAAGTTTCAAGACTCTTAAAGAGATCGAGCTATTACCGAATTCAACTCTTACAGTATCGCCAACCTTGACATCAGTTCCGGCCTTTGCAACCTTATCGTTAATAAATACTCTTCCCTGATCACAGGCATCTTTTGCCACACTGCGACGCTTTATGAGCCTCGAATTTTTCAGAAACTTATCTATTCTCATCTGGCTCGATTACGGCTGACAAACTACTTGTTTACAGCATCCTTTAAAGCCTTACCTGCTTTGAAAACAGGTGCTTTTGAAGCTTCGATTTCAATAACTTCTTCAGGCTTTCTTGGGTTTCTGCCCTGTCTAGCTTTTCTTTCTCTAGTTTCAAAAGTACCGAATCCGATTAACTGTACCTTATCTCCCTTAACTAAAGCTTCTTCAATGCTTGAAACTAATGCATTGATTGCTAATTCAGCATCCTTCTTTGTAAAGCTAGTCTTTTCTGCTACTGCAGCCACTAATTCTGCCTTGTTCATCTAAAATTCCTCCCTTTAATCATGACATTGGTTCTTGTTATTCTCTATATTCTTGGCCTCATTCCACAATATGTCCATCTCTTCAAGACTCATGTTTTCAAGTTGTTTGCCGCAAGCCAAACTTTCCTCTTCCACATAAGAAAATCTCTTTATAAACTTCCTCGTTGCAGACTGGAGGGCCTCTTCGGGATCAACATTTAAAAATCTGGCAACGTTGACTACTGAAAACAGCAAGTCGCCCAGTTCTTCTTCAACATGTCCCTTATTGAAATCCTCGCCGCCGGTTGCTTCAATAAGCTCAGAAGTCTCCTCTCTAACCTTATCTAATGCTCCTGTAATATTGTCCCAGTCAAAGCCCACATCTGCGGCCTTTTTTTGGACTTTGGCAGCTCTCGTTAAAGCAGGAAGTGCCTTTGGAACGCTGTCCATCCTACTTGTCTGAGTAGTTCCCTGCTTTTCTGTCGCCTTGATATTGTCCCATTTTTCAAGTACTTTGTCAATAGAATTTATTCCATTATTTAGGTTTTTCTCTAAAAAAACATGAGGATGCCTTCTAATCATTTTTTCACATTCCTTGTTGATTACAGAGGTTAAATCAAAGCTGTTTTTTTCCTCTGCGAGATTGGAATGAAACACAACCTGTAATATTACATCGCCCAGTTCTTCTTCAAGATTATCCATGTCTTTTTCGTTGATTGCATCTACGACTTCATATGCCTCTTCCAGCATACAGCGCCTTAATGTTTCATGATTCTGCTCTCTGTCCCACGGGCATTGGACTCTCAATATGCTTACAATTTCTTTTAATCGTGTAATTGCCTTTTCTGAATCATCTGCACTTTTTAACAAATGCTCATATTCCTTTTTCATAGCCTTTTCCTTATTTTTATTATATGAATTTATCTAAAATCTTAACCAGTTTATCGCCCTTTGGAAGCATTCCTATTTCTTCCTTGGTAATAGTCTTTGTTGCTAAAACCAGAACTGCGTATACAACCACGCCTACCATTACAGAGACAAGCATAGCAATACTGTTTCTATGAAGAAGCATAAATAAAAGCTTATATGATGCAAAGGCACACGCCCCCATTGCAACTGCAGAAACGATTGGCTTAACGAATACCAGTCTATAATCAAGTTTTACATGAGTGTATCTGCTAAGATCCTTCATATTAAGAACAAAAGCAGTTAAATATACTATTACAGATCCGATTGCCGCACCCTTAATGTTAAGGAAAGGAATAGCAACTAATATATATGTGAACACAACTTTTCCTACTGCACCTATTGCCAGGTTCTTTACAGGCAGAGACTGTCTGTCTATGCCCTGCAAAATGCCATTTGTTGTCTGTACTAAAGACATAAGAACCACGGTCAGGCACATTATCTGCAAGGTAGGCGCTGCGCTTAATGCACTTTCCTGCTCAGAGGCAAAAATAAAAGTCAGAATAGGAGCCGCCAGAGCCATCATACCCATTGCACATGGCATACCGATAATCATACTGATTCTCATACCCATGCTGATGTTATCTTTTAGTTCCTTTTGGTTATTAAGCTTATAAGCCGCTGCAACAGCCGGAACCATCGCCACGGATATTCCCTGTGTGATAACCTGGGGTAATCCAATCATTGTATAGCAATAGCCGCTCAGTTGTCCCCAAAGTTCTCTTGCTTCCGCAGCAGTGAACCCTCCGTCCAGAAGTCTTCTCGTCACTATGGCACTATCTGCAAAATTAATTATAGGAAGTATTGACGCCCCAATGGTAATAGGGATTGCGATAAGCAATATCTTCTTTACAATTGCTGCACTTGATTCATGTCTGCCGCTCTTCGAGCTGTGAGCCGCATGAAAATTGATTGCCTTCTTATTGAACTGATAAATGACCATAATAATGAGGAGGCCCCCTACGGCGCCCATGCTGGCACCAAAAGTTGCGCCTGCTGCTGCTACATCAAGTCCTTTGTCAAGCAGAATATATGCAAATACCAGTCCTACTGCCACTCTCACAATCTGTTCAAAGAACTGGGAAATAGCTGTAGGATTCATGTTCTGTCTTCCCTGGAAGTAACCTCTATATGAGGACATAATGGGAACAAAAATGAGAGCCGGTGCGATGGCTTTAATCGGTGCAAGAGCACCAGGATCTTTATAAACATGCTCAGCCATAAAACCCGCACCAAAGTAACATAATACAAAAGAGCCTACTCCGATAAAAAGCAGCAGCCATCTGGAGGTATTAAATACTCTTTGTGCCCCAATATAATCATTTATTGCGACTCTTTCTGATACCAGTCTTGAAATGGCAACAGGAATGCCTGCTGTAGCAATTACAAGAAAAAGGGAATAAAGCGGATATGCATACCCGTAATATGCAAGCCCCTCCGTACCTATCAGTGCAGTCAACGGAACCTTAAACAGTGCCCCTAATACTTTTACGATTACCCCCGCAATACCCAGTACTGCAGTACCTTTTAATATCTTATTGTTTGACACCTGATAATTATCCTTTCTTAAACCAATCCTAGCACTCTTTACAATTGAGCTAAAATATTTTTTGTAGCCTTTTCAGCTTCAAAAATAGTTCTTTCTATATCTATTGTCAGGAAGTCCCCATCCTCATATAGAACTTTTCCATCTACCATTGTAAGAACAACGTCACTTCCTGATGCTGAATAAACGATATTATTCTTCAAATCATGTACAGGATGCATGTGAGGTCCTGAAATATCAAGTACAATCAGGTCCGCCTTTGCTCCTTCTTTCATTATGCCACAATCATCTCTGCCCTGGCTGATTGCACCTGCCCTTGTAGCTGCATAGATTGTCTCTGTAGGTGAAACTGCTTTGGGATCACAGTAATACATCTTGGAGCAAGTTGCAAAAGCTTTCATCTCCTCAATAAAGTTCAGGCTGTTGTTACTTGAAGTGCTGTCTGTACCTATAGCAACATTAATTCCCCTTTTTAGCAGTTCAGGAACATTGCATACACCGCTGGCAAGCTTCAGATTGCTTATAGGGTTAGAAGCAACTGTAACGTTTTTCTCCTTAAGAATGTCAAAATCTTCACCCTCAAGCCATATGCAATGAGCTGCAGTTGTCGGAACGTCAAACAATCCAAGGGAATTAAAGTACTGGCAAGGTGTTTTGCCATTTCTTCTTTGTTTACACTCTTCATGCTCAGACTTTGACTCAGACAGATGTATCTGCATACGCGCATTGTTTTCCTTGGCATATTCAGTAACAGCAAGGACAGCATCAGGACCTGATGTATATTCCGCATGTATGCTCATATCCATCTTTATTCTTCCATCTTCAATATTATGATATTCTTCAAAGGAACGTTTCATTTCATGCATTGACGGCATGGACCAGATATCACTATTATCAAAATGTACGATAGATCTGGAAATATTCCCTTTTATTCCTGCATCTACAGTTGCTTTAACCATTTCATCCATGAAATAGTACATATCACTGGAAGAAACGATTCCAAATCTGAGAGATTCGGCATATGACAGCATTGTTCCCCAATAAATTGCATTTCCGTCAAGCTTATCTTCGAAAGGGAAAATCTTTGTATTTAGCCAGTCCTGAAGGGCAAGATTCTCACCATATCCCCTCATCAGTGACATTGGAGAATGGGCATGACCATTATAAAAGCCGGGCATCAGCAGTTTGTTCCTGCCATCATATACCCTTTCAAAATTTCCATCCGGTCTTTTTTCACCGATATATTTGATGATGTCGCCTTCTGTAAGCACATACATATCATTTTTTATTTCTAAATTATCATCCAATATAGTTATATTCTTAAATAACATGTTTCGATCTCCCTTTAAATCATATTTTAACAGTTTATTATAACATAAAAAAACATCTACGCATAGTGTGAGACCCAAATAATGTTTCCGTTAAAATAATCAGAGGATTTTATTATAAATCCAAGTATAAATATCCTTGTTTTACAGATACTAACAACACAACCCGAAATAAAAGGAGATTTGTGTATATGAAAGCAACAGGCATTGTGAGAAGAATTGATGATCTTGGCCGCGTTGTTGTGCCTAAAGAAATCAGAAGAGTCTTAAGAATACGCGAGGGCGACCCACTGGAAATTTACACCAGCACTTCAGGTGAAATTATCTTAAAAAAATATTCTCCTATAAGCGATATGAGCCAGTTTGCAGGTGAATATGCAGAAACTGTTTCAAAAATTCTAGGCGGTACAATTATCGTTTCCGATACAGATCAAATTATTGCCGCATCAGGCTCAGGAAAAAAAGAATACACCGACAAGCACATCGACCCTGAACTTGATAAAATCATACAAAGCAAAAATCGAGTTCTCAATGATAATAAAATCATCATACCAATTGTTTCCCATGGCGACCCTATCGGCTCAATAACGGTGCTTCCAAAGGCAGGACACGCATTAGGTGATACAGAATTAAAAGTTGCAGAAGTTGGAGCTACCTTTCTCGGAAGGCAAATGGAAAGCTAGTTTAAATTTTGAAGATAGAGTGAAAGCATTATAGCCTTCACTCTTTTTTTGAATTCAAGTCAGCCAAACTTCCAGTATTTATCTAATCATCATAAGCTTATTATCTTCTTTTCATTATACGAGTATTTAAATATCTTGTATGAAAGAATTTCGCTGGCATTAACGAATTCGTCATTGATTTCTTTTACCATTTCTTTTAAATAATCTTCAGTAAAATATTGTTTCGCGGAAAGCAGAATTACTTCATGCATTGAACTTGGTAAAATATAAAAATCAAAACCAAAGAACTCATCAAGTCTCTCAATAACCCCCGGATAAAACAAAGCGTTCGGACCTGCCGTCCCTCCCTTGCATATGAGCAGGTACATGGCATATTCATTCCTTGAATAATTGCCTTCTTTAAGGAGATTTTTTTCTTCAGAATACAATCTTCCTTCTACTTCATTTATTAATTCAGTCATATCTATTAAACATGGCGGATATAACCTAATTGTATTGTTAACTGCATCATTGTGAAGTGTTTCAAGGTCATATGACTGTTCCTTTGCTAAGGCTTTTGTAATTGGAGATTTCATTTCGCTGTTCATCTCTATGTAATATACATATGCAAGCCCATTGTCCATAGGCCTATATACCAGTGATGCCAAACGTTCACGATTCAAGTCCATATCCACAATATTAAATGTGATTTTTTCCTTTATATAATCATACTCCAGATTATAAAGGAACTCTGCACTTGGTATACTTTGCCATGCCTCTACAAAGCCATCCTTAAAGATTTCAGCTATTTCAGGTATAGTTCTGCCTGATTCATAAAGATTTAAGAAACCATCCATATAATATACAGGTGATGGAAGACCTGTCTTTCTCTCTACAGTCAGCCCGTGTAAAACCAGATCGTTAGTCTTAACAGCCTTCAGTATTTTTATTTTACCCTCTCTTAAGATTTCTTCCGGCAAAAGTTTCTCAACTTCATCTTTTACAGATTCAAAAAATTCTTCCTTTTTCATAATACGTCTCCTTTTCTAAATAAAAAAAGACCCTTATTATTAAGAGTCTTTATCTAAAAGAAAAAGGACCTTGCAACGATGCAAAGGTCCTCTATAAACACTTTTAGATTTAACAAATTATACCACATAAAAGGGGATTATGGAATATCTTTTTTACAGTTTTTGGTATTCTTTTACTTTTGCTTGTTTTTAAGGGTCTGGAAATTCTTCTCTGCGGTAAATAATCTGCATTGATGTATTTCTGAATCCATATTTCACTTTTAAATGCAAGTCCATCCTCATGGCTGCAATCATAAAACAAGTCATCGGCCATTTCAATTATTACATTTTTCAGTTCAAGCTTGTCCAAATATTTGTCAGGAATAGAGTTCATCCCCAAATATGCTCCAAGAATGTTTCCTGTAAGTGCACCTGTTGAATCACTATCTCCATCATGGTTTACAGCTGCAATCAGCGCCTTGTCAAAATCATCATGATATTTCAAAGAACAATATACTGCAATTGCGAGAGTTTCCTCTGCAACCCAACCCATACCCAACTGAGCTATGGCTTGACGATCATCAATTTTTTCCTTTGATAAGGCAATGGCCTTATCAATTAAAGTATTCATCAGTACAATATGCTGTGATTCCTTAAAAATTCTTTTAATTGCCGATTTGGCATCAAGCACAGCCTCCAGAATACTTATGTTTTTTTCATAAATAAGCATATTTACTATATGTACCAGTGCAGCTGCAGGAATATAACCAAGGGGATGACCTTGAGTAATAGCTGCCGCTTCTGCTCCAAACATATCTATTTGATCTCTCGTATAATGTTTATCACAAAAATAAGCGCCTATAGGAGCAACCCTCATTATTCCATCGCAACCTTTGCTCTGATTTACAGGCATGAGCACGCTTCCATCTCTGCCATCTGAAAGTGTATCTATACATGTGGCTCCGGGAGATCTTCTGCTGTACATCTGAGGAATATTGCATATCCATGAAGAATAACTGCCGTCCATCAGGGGAAACATTTCATCCTGCGTCTTCAGCCAATCCTTATACGCATCAGCAATATAAGAAGTGTATGATTTCATAACACTGGAGGTTAGACCTTGAGTTGTTCCGTATAATAGTCCGTTTGCGGTAAATAATGACATCTGAGTATCGTCTGATATTCTTGCGATTCCCCCTGTTAAATCGTACTCTGTAATGCCATCCTTGCCATAAGTTTCTATAATAGAATCATTGTCCAAGAATTCTACAGCATAACCAAGAGCATCTCCTGCAGCGCCTCCTACTAAACATCCTCTTACCTTGTCTAAAGTTTTCATCAATATACCACCTTTTAATATAATCCTTTCTTCAAAAATTGTATTTTTATGTTCTTTGAATACATTGTACCAAAGGCGGTATGTCGAAAAATGTCAAAATAGAGTGTACTAAAAAATAAACTTTTAGTAGTATTTTTTCAACTTTTGGCATTTTTTAGTGTTTTCTGTTCTCTGCCAGCACCTGAAGAAGTTCAAGGGTTTCATCCAGATTCTTCTTTTCATTAATTGATAATCTTAAAAATGGCTGCTTTCCGCCATGAATGAATAACTTCTGTCCAAACCTTTCAGTTGCATTTAACAGAGCAAAACCGCTCAGTGGATTTTCAGTGGAAAAGTTGAGGACAACTTTATTGCCCACTTGCTTTAGCTCTGTTATTGCAAGAAGATCTGCCAGGTATCTTATATGGGAAATTTTTATTAAATTAATACAAGGTGCAGGCACGTCTCCGAAGCGGTCCAAAAGCTCATCAAGAATTTCATCTTCATCATCTGAAGTTCTTATTGATGCAATCTTCTTGTACATCTGCAGCTTTGTAGCCTCATCAGAAATGTATCTTTCAGGGATATATGCAGAAGCCTTCAGCTCAACTGTCGCCTCTTCTCTGCTTTCATCGTTTACTATTTCACCTTCTAATGCCCTCACTGCATCATCGACCATCTTGCAATAAAGTTCATATCCCACATTAACAAGATGTCCGCTCTGCTCGTTTCCCAGCATATTGCCTGCGCCCCTTATTTCTAAATCGCGCATTGCAACCTTAAAGCCTGAACCGAACTCTGTGAATTCACGAATTGCCTTAAGTCTTTTCTCTGCAGTCTCAGTTAAAACCTTATCTTTCTGATACATCATATATGCATAGGCCTGCCTGTTTGCTCGTCCAACGCGTCCGCGAAGCTGGTATAGCTGTGATAAACCATATCTGTCTGAATCAACAATTATCATGGTATTGGCATTTGGAATGTCGATACCTGATTCTATGATTGTCGTTGCAATAAGTACGTTGTTTTCTCCGTTGATAAAGCTCATCATGGCATCTTCAAGGGCATGCTCATTCATCTGACCGTGGCCAACTACAATTCTTGCCTCAGGCACAAGGTTTTCAATCCTTTCTGCCAGCTGATAAATACCCTTAACTCTGTTATAAACTACATATACCTGCCCGCCTCTCGAAAGTTCTCTCTCAATTATATCTCTGATTACCCTGTCATCCTGTTCCATTACATATGTCTGAACAGGATATCTTTCTTCAGGTGGCTCCTCAATTAATGACATATCCTTAATGCCTGTAAGAGACATATTTAAGGTTCTAGGTATAGGTGTCGCAGATAAGGTGAGAACATCTATGTTTTTCTTAAGCTGCTTGATCATTTCTTTGTGCTCAACGCCGAATCGCTGCTCCTCATCAACCACAAGCAGCCCTAGATCCTTGTACTCAATTTCTTTTGAAAGCAGCCTGTGAGTGCCTATGATTAAGTCGATTTCTCCACTTTTAAGCTTAGAAACGATTGTCTTTTGCTGGGCGGGAGTCTTAAATCTGGAAAGTACTTCAACATTAAAAGGAAATTTCTCAAATCTTTCTTTAAGAGTATAATAGTGCTGATTTGCCAGAATGGTAGTGGGTACAAGGACTGCTGCCTGTTTGCCATCTGAAACACATTTAAACAGTGCCCTGGCTGCAACTTCAGTCTTTCCAAAGCCAACATCACCGCACAAAAGTCTGTCCATAGGGAAAGGCTTTTCCATATCAGACTTGATTTCCTCAGTTGCCCTGAGCTGATCATCTGTTTCCTCGTAAGGAAAACTGTCTTCAAAGTCCTTCTGCCATACAGTATCTTTACTGAAAGAATAACCCTTCTCCATCTTTCTTTTTGCATAAAGATCTATTAGATCCTTTGCAAACACGGCTACAGCAGCCTTTGCTTTTGCCTTGGTCGCTTTCCATTCTCCTCCTGACAGCTTGTTTATCTTTGGAGCTGCCTGGTCGTTTCCGATATACTTCTGAACCAGATCCATCTGTTCAACAGGTACATAAAGCATATCGTTTCCTGCATATTTAATTTTAATGTAGTCCTTTTTTTCACCTTGTACCTTTAGCTGCTCAATTCCAACAAACTTTCCTATTCCGTGATTAATATGAACTACATAGTCCCCTGTTTTCATTTCGGAGAAGGAATGAATCTTCTGACCCTTGTCCTTAAAGGCTTTGCGGCGCTTATGCTTTTTGCTGTACTTAAAAATATCGTTTTCACTTATCCAGCAATGCTTTTCCTCAGGGAAATCCATCCCATTGCTTAATGTTCCCTTCTCAAAGGATATTCTATCGGAATTATCTATTCTCGATAGCATTTCTCTTAGATTATCAAGTCTGGCATCGGAATTTGAAACGATACTGATTTTATAGTTGCGCTTAAGATAGGATTTTATCTCATTTTCAAGCAGTGTAAGATTACCGCTGAAGCTTATCATCTGCCTGCTGTTAATGTTGTGAATTTCATCGAAGGAATCTATCCCCTTGACACGCTTCGGAAAAGGAGTAAAAATCACTGTATCACGTTTTTCAAGAATTTCCTTAAGGTTTGCTGTGCCTGTTATCAACGCTGAATCCTTTGGTACAGCTTCCCCTCGCTCAAGCAGGACTTTAAAATCTTCCTTTAACTCGTTTTCTCTAATCTCTAGTATCTCAAATATTCTTTCAGGGTCATCCAGCATTACCCTGCCGTCATCCATATAGTCCCATATGAACTCTGTATCATCGTAGAAGTAATGTATATAATTCTCCAATAACTGCAAATTTGAAACATTTTCAATATATTCACAAATACTGTTTTTTAGTTCAATAAGCTTTCCGGAAGCTTCAGGATTGGAGATTTCCAGCTTTTTTGACTGCTTTTCGTACTCCTTGGCAATGGCCTTGCCGGCCTTTTCAAATGATTCTGATTCTATGGTAAGCTGTTCTGCAGGATAAATCTCTACGTATTTTAGATTCTCAATCGAACGTTGTGTATCCTTATTAAAGGTTCTTATGGAGTCAACTTCATCTCCAAAAAGCTCTATTCTATACGGGTTATCGTTATCAGGCGTAAAAATATCTATAATTCCGCCTCTAACGCTGAACTGTCCATGGTTTTCTACAGTTACAGAAAACTCATAGCCCATGGCAACCAGATCTGCCTTTAATTTTTCTAAGTCAGATATGTCGCTCAGCTTAAGCTTTATGACCTTTTCTTCAAAAGCTTTGTGAGGGCTGATTTTTTTAATTGCAGCAGAAACAGGCGCTATTACAATTACCGGTTGTCCGGTCCTTAGCGCCTTCAATGCTTTCATCCTTTCAATTAATCGATCATGGTTTTTTGCTTCATATCTGAGAAAAACCTGTTCCTCTTCGGGCAGCACCAGAATGTCTTTATCCTTTACAAAAAAAGAAAGGTCACCGGCTAATCTCTGTGCTCTTACATAAGTAGGTACAATGATTATGCTTTGACTCTTTTCTTTAGACATATGAGCTGCACAAGGGGCAACACGCGCCTCAGAAACACCAGAAATATTAATCATTCTTAGTTTCTTCCCCTATTGCAGTTTTTTCTTTCTTTTCTTTCTTTGGCCTTACATTATATTCATTCATGGCTTTGTCTATACCTTTTTCAATAATGCAGGCTGCTGCTTCAGCAGACTTAATTAAGGCTTCATCAAGCAAAGACTTTTCGTCCTTCCTTATTCCGCCAGTTACATAGTTAATAAGATCTTCTTTCTTGCCTGAGCCGATTCCCACCCTTATTCTTGGAAAGTCATTGGTCTGTATATGCTGAAAAATATTTCGCATACCGTTATGAGTTCCGGGGCTGCCTTTCTTTCTGATTCTAAATGTTCCTGTTGGAATATCAATATCATCGTATATAACTATTAGCTCTTCCGGATCAATCTTATAGTAATCAATAGCCTGTCTTACCGATTCACCGCTGAGGTTCATGTAAGTCTGAGGTTTAACCAATAAGACCTTTTGGCCGGCGATTCTGCCTTCGCCGACCAAAGCCTTAAATTTAAGTTTATTTACTTCGATATTATATTTTTCCGCCAAAAGATCTACAGCCAAGAATCCCATATTATGACGGGTATTCTCGTATTGCTTTCCGGGATTGCCCAGTCCTACTATTATGTACATAGATTAAATCCTTTCGTGGAATATTTGGATGACTCTATAAAAAGCCTTAAAATAAAGGTATAATTATTAGTCAAAAAGCTGGCTAATTGAGCCGTTACTGAATACTCTTGACATGGCCTCAGCAAATAATGGAGCTGCTGATAAGAATGTCATCTTGTCAAGCACCTTTTCTTCAGAAAGAGGTACTGTGTCAAGAAGAACAAGTTCTTCAATTGCAGAGTCTCTAAGTCTTTCAACTGCAGGACCTGATAAAACAGGATGGGTAGCAGCTGCTCTAACAGACTTAGCACCGAGGCTTTTAATTGCATTTGCTGCATTGCAGATTGTACCTGCTGTATCGATCATATCATCGATAATAATGCAGTTCTTACCTTCGATATTACCGATAATGTTCATGATTTCGCTCTTGTTTGGTTCAGGTCTTCTCTTGTCGATAATAGCAATTGGACAGTTTAACATCTGCGCTAAGTTTCTCGCTCTTGTTACACTTCCGTGGTCAGGAGAAACTACGCAAAGATCCTCAATGTGTGTTTCCTGGAAATACTTTGCGAGGATTGGCATTCCCAGAAGGTGATCTACTGGAATATCGAAGTATCCCTGAATCTGGTTTGCATGTAAATCCATTGTCAGAACTCTATCCGCTCCTGCTGCCATAATTAAATCAGCTACCAATTTAGCTGTAATCGGGTCTCTTGCTTTAGCTTTTCTGTCCTGTCTTGCGTAACCATAGTAAGGAATAATTGCATTGATTCTTCCTGCAGATGCTCTCTTCATAGCATCAATCATGATCAATAGTTCCATTAAATTATCGTTAACAGGATTGCAGGTTGACTGAACGATATATACATCAATTCCTCTGACAGATTCCCAGATGTTAACTGATACTTCACCGTCACTAAATTTTGTTACTGTTGCTTTGCCTAACGGCTTACCCATAATGTTAGCAATCTTTTCTGCTAATTCAGGGTGTGAATTTCCTGAGAAGATTTTGTAATCAGCATAATTTCCGCTTTTCAATTTGTTTACCTCGCCTTCTTTTTTTGATTTTGCATTAATTTTTGCTAAATTATTTCTTTTTGTTCAAAATCCCTTTTTTTGAAACCCAGTTTGGTTTCTTTGTCCCTTTTGCACGCGCAACGTACAGTGCATCCCCCTCAACATCTTCAGTCACTGTACTTCCTGCTGCTATATATGCTCCCTTGCCAACTTTAACCGGTGACACAAGGTTGCTGTTACATCCGATGAATGCGCCGTCCTCTACAACTGAACGATACTTGCTTGTACCATCGTAATTAACAAATACCACGCCGCATCCTAAGTTTACCTTTGCACCTACATCGGAATCTCCAATGTAGGTCAGGTGAGAAGCCTTTGCACCATCACCCATTGTGGAATTCTTAACCTCAACAAAATCTCCAACCTTACAATCCCTTCCGATATGGCTGTTTGGTCTTAAATAGGCAAATGGTCCCACTGTTGTGCCGCTTCCTACTGTGCTGTCTGTAATAACAGAGCTTTTAATATTTACATTATCATCAATTGTTGAATTTGTAATAACCGTGTTCTGACCGATAAAACAATCCCTACCGATTACGGTTTCTCCGCTCAGGGTTACACATGGTCCAATCACAGTTCCCGCACCTATTTCCACCGATTCATCTATATAGGCACAATACTCATCAACGAAGGATACCCCGTTTTCTATATGCTTTTTTATTATTTCAAATCTTTTTGCTCTTTTTTTTTCAATATCAAACATCCTGTACCTCCATCAAATGCTTCTAATTATCTAAAATCATATCGCCGATTTTATATATATCTCCTGCACCCATAGTGAGTACCAAATCTCCGCATTGAGCATTTTCCTTGACATAAGAAGCAATCTCATCGAAGCTTTCGATAAACATAACATTCTTTTGAGGATGAGTTTCTTTGATTCTTTCGGCAAGCTGCTTAGAAGAAATCTTATAAATATTCTTCTCCCTGGCTGCATATATCTCTGTCAGAATCAGCTCATCAGCCTTTTCGAATGCATCTGCAAACTCATCAAACAGTGCAAGGGTTCTTGTGTAAGTATGAGGCTGGAAAAGAATCCACAATCTGTTGTGCGGAACATTCTGGCACGCAGAAAGAGTCGCTTTGATTTCTGTAGGATGATGCGCATAGTCATCAACTACCTTAACGCCCTTTGCAGTAGTTCCGATAATATCGAATCTTCTCTGAGTGCCATGATAATCGTGCAATGTTGTGCTTATTACAGCTTCATCAATACCGAGGCTGTGACAGCATGCAAAGGCTGCCAGCGAATTCAAAATATTGTGTTCTCCCGGCACAGATAGCTGCACTCGGCTTAAAACCTTACCATCCTTTTTAACATTAAATGAAGGTAATCCGTTTTCATTGAATACAACATCATCAGCACAGTAAGTGCAATACTCATTGAATCCGAAGGTCACAACGTTATCAAGATTTTTTATAACCTGGTTGACAAAAGGATTTGCATCAAAGGCAACTATCAAACCTGCTTCAGGCACAAGATGTGCAAACTTATCAAAGGAATTAACTATGTGATCTATATCCTTGAAATAGTCAAGATGATCCGAGTCAATATTCAATATAACTTCAATTTTTGGTCTGAGACTTAAAAAGCTGTCCATGTATTCGCAGGCTTCAGTGACGAAGAATTGTCCATCGCCTATCTTGACATTGCCTCCGATTTCAGCAAGGTTTCCTCCAACGAGAATGGTAGGCTCTACCTTTGCATTCTCAAGAATAAGCGAAACCATTGATGTTGTAGTTGTTTTTCCATGAGTTCCTGAAATTGCAATACTGTTTTCATATTCATCCATCAGTATTCCCAACATATGAGCTCTTGTAACGGCAGGAATATCGTGATCTTTGGCATATGCAAGTTCCGGATTGTCCCAGCCAACTGCTGCAGAATAAACGATTAAGTCAGCTGTTTCAACGTTTTCAGCCCTGTGGCCTAAATATATTCTTGCACCCTTTGAAGCAAGCTTTGTAGTAATATCAGATTCCTTCATGTCAGAACCTGTCACATTATATCCCCTCGCCAAAAGAATCTCAGCAATGGCAGAAAGGCCAATTCCACCAATGCCAATGCAGTGAATTGTTTTTATTTTTGAAAAATCTATCATAATTAATAATGCCTCCAAACTAATGACGCAATGGTCTAAATTATTATATCATATCGGCGGCTGAAATGCCTATAAATTTGACAAAAAATATAAAAAGAAATAATATATCATTAAAAATGAAAGGAGATGTTCTATGAAGCGTACAGAAAGAGTCGGTTCCATAATTCATATATTGACAAGAAACCCTAACAAAGCATACAGCCTTCAATATTTTTGTGATTTCTTCGGTGCAGCCAAATCCAGCATCAGCGAAGACATTAAAACCTGCAACGAGGCTCTTGATATTGTCGGAATGGGCAGGCTTGAAACTGAAACAGGTGCAAAGGGTGGGGTAAAATTTGTTCCCCATATTTCCAAAGAGGCTTTGCTTAAGCTTCAGGAGGAATTCTGTGAAAAACTGTCTGATTCTTCAAGAATGCTGGGAGGAAATTTCCTGTACACATCTGATATCTTCTTTGATCCTCAGTTTGTGAAAAGGCTGGCCACAGTTTTTGCTGTAAAATTCAAGGACTGTCAGGCAGATTATGTCGCAACCGTTGAAACAAAAGGTATACCTCTTGCTACGGAAGTTGCATATCTGTTAAATCTGCCATTGGTAATAATAAGGCGAGAGGCAAAAATTTCAGAAGGCTCTACTGTAAGTATTAACTATTTCAGCGGTTCTTATGACAGAATACAAAGAATGTCTCTGTCAAAGCGCGCCATCAGACAGAATTCAAAGGTAATCGTTATAGACGACTTTATGCGCGGTGGCGGAAGCATAAGCGGCATATCAGAAATAGTCAGCGAATTCAACAGTTCAATTGTAGGTATAGGTGTCGCCATTTCCAGCATCGAGCCTAAAAAGAAAAAAATAGATAATTATACATCAATTATACAACTTGGTGATATTGATTTTGAAAATAAAAAGATCGAGACATTACCAACATTTGACATTATCTAGAAAATATTTATTGCAAAATTTACCACATTACAGTATACTAGAACATGTCATATTGTGTTGTATAAGGAAGGTGGATAAAAATGAATATTACTGATGTAAGAATCAGGAAACTGAGTGAAGAAGGTAAGATGAGAGCTATTGTCTCAGTTACTTTCGACAACGAGTTTGTTGTGCACGACATCAAAATTATCGATGGACAGAACGGTCTTTTTATTGCCATGCCTAGTCGCAAGGTAGACGATGGTGAGTTTAGAGATATTGCGCACCCTATTCTATCAGATACTCGTAACAAAATTAAGGAAGCTATCTTTGCAGAGTATAACAAATTATTAGACCAGGGCGATAACATAATCGATGAAGACATTGTCCAAGAATAAAACTCAATACGAACGGACTAAAAAGCCACCTTCGAAAAAAGGTGGCTTTAACTTTTTTGAATTATTTAACTTGTAACACTTTGATGATATTTGTGTTTCCAGGCACATCTACAGGTACACCTGCGCTTATTACAACATGGTCATCTTTATCCACATAGTCTGCTTCTTTTGCACGCATAGCACAAGACTCAAAAAGCTCCTCTATGCCATTGCAGTACTCGACCATGAGAGGACTTACACCCCAAACCAAAGCCAACTGATGGAATGTTTTTTCATATGGTGTTGCACCTATAATAGATGTACTAGGTCTGAATTTTGACATTCTTCTAGCTGTATATCCTGTCTTGGTAATGGCTATAAGTGCTTTGGCATTTATATCCTTTGCCAGGGTACATGCCGCATGTCCTACAGCATTTGTAACATCCAGGGAATCCATTTCATGCCATACCATATTTCTTGCAGGCATTTTCCTCATATCTTCCTCTGCCTGAAGAGCAATCTTTGCCATTGTTTCAACGGCTTCAACGGGATACTGCCCTGCTGCAGTTTCACCGGATAACATCACCGCTGTTGTTCCATCAAAAACAGCATTGGCAACATCAGTTATTTCTGCTCTTGTAGGGAGTGGGCTTGTTGTCATGGATTCAAGCATCTGCGTTGCAGTAATTACAATCTTACCTGATTGAACGCATCTCCTAATGAAGCGTTTTTGAATTCCCGGAAGCATTTCATATGCTACTTCTACACCCATATCGCCTCTTGCCACCATAATTCCATCTGCTACACTTAGTATTTCTTCAAAGTTCTCAATTCCCTGAGTACTTTCAATCTTTGCAATTATTTTAATCACATTGTTGTTTTTCTCTTCAAGAATTTTCCTGATTTCTAAAACATCATTTGCTGTTCTCACAAAGGATGCAGCGATGTAATCAACATCATTTTCTATACCGAAGATAATATCGGCTCTATCTTGCGGGCTGATATAATTCATCTTCAGATTAACATTTGGAAGATTAATTCCTTTGTGATTACTTATCTTTCCACCGTGAACGACAATGCCCCTAACCTCGGTATCGGTTGTTTCTTCAACACGGATAACGATTTTACCATCGTTTATCAAAACCAGATTTCCGGGTTTTACTTCTTCAGGCAGATTTTTGTATGTTACGGACACTCTTTCTGCTGTACCTTCAACATCTTCTGTAGTTAATGTGAAGTTCTGTCCGTCCTTAAGGATTTCTTCACCATTTAAGAAGTTTCCTGTTCTTATTTCAGGTCCTTTTGTATCAAGAAGAACTGCAGCAGAAACTCCAAGCTCATCTCTCACTTTTCTGAATTTTTCAATAGTAGCCTTATGGCCTTCATGTGAGCCATGGGAAAAGTTCAATCTTGCAACATTCATCCCGGAAAGAAGCATTTTTTTTAGAGTTGCTTCA
>CALZMV010000012.1 GCA_945788655.1 uncultured Clostridia bacterium
AACATCTTTACGGGGCAGCCTGCCATATCCCACATAGAGACAGCTTTTTCACGCAGAAAGGATGTAATAACCGCAAACAAGGGTCCTGTAGCGTGGAATTTTAGCCAGTTAAGCAAAATTGCAAGGGATAATAATCTGAAGTTCTATTATGAAACTACAGTAATGGATGGTACACCCGTGTTCAATCTTGTGGACAAGACTCTCATGATGGCTAAGGTTACGGAGGTATCAGGAATTTTAAACAGCACCACAAACTTTATTCTAGAGGAGCTTGCAAAGGGTGCAGAGTATGATGATATCATGAGCCGCGGTCGCAGTATGGGATTCATTGAAGCAGATCCTGCCATGGACATTGAAGGCTATGACGCAGCTGCCAAGATTACAGCGCTACTTAATGTTCTTATGGAAGCTGACATTACACCTGATATGGTTGACAGGAAAGGAATTGAAGACATAACAGTTGAAGATATTAAAGCCGCTGATAAAAGAGGCAATGTGATAAAACTACTGTGCAAAGGCGTCAGAGATGAAAAGGGCAATGTTAAGGCCAGCGTAAAGCCTGAAGAGGTTCCTAAGAGCCATATGCTCGCTTCAATAGACAGCACAACATCGGTGGTATCCATCACAACGGATTTAATGAAAACGGTATCGATAATAGAGCACGAACCTGAGATTGAGCAGACAGCCTACGGTGTCTTCGGAGATCTGTTAAGAGTGCTTTCAGAATAAAATAAGTCACCTGTATCGGACATGTGCATACGAGTGCAGCGAGTCCTAAGCATGAACGATACACGGTGACTTTTGTTTTTATAAAGCTTCTAAAATTGCATCAATTTCTTCTTCTTTGCTGTTCCAGTTGGTAATGAGTCTGATTACATCGTTTTCTTCATCATATGGAGCCCAGGTGTAGAAGAAGAAGTTTTCTTCAAGTTCTTTAATCTTCTTTTTTGGAACGATTACGAATACCTGATTTGTCTGGTGTGGAAGCCAGAGCTTGTAGCCTTTTTCCACTACGCCTTTGGCAAGCTTTATTGCCATTTCATTTTCGTGTCTTGAAAGCTGATAATATAGTGAATCCTCACCGCCCTCAAGAAGTGCTTTAAGCTGAACAGCTATTAATCTGCCTTTGGCAAGAAGTGCACATGCGCGCTTTACCATGTAGCGGAAATGATCATTAATATGGTCGTTCATAAGAACAAGAGCTTCGCCAAAAAGCGCACCTATCTTTGTTCCTCCGATATAGAATGCATCGCATAGCTGACCTAAATCCTTTAAAGTTACATCGTTGCCCGGCCATGTGAGAGCTGTTCCAAGACGCGCGCCATCAATATAGAAATAGAGGTCGTTTTTCTTGCAGCACTCCTTCAGCGCTTCTAACTCTGCTTTTGTATATACACCGCCGTTTTCTGTCGGATGAGTTATATATACCATTTTAGGGATTACGCAATGTTCGTCCTCGTGATGAAGCATAATCTTCTCGATATCAGCGGGACGGAGTTTGCCGTCCTCTGTAGGGGCAGCGAAAACTCTGTGACCGTGGGCTTCTACAGAGCCTGTTTCATGTACATATATGTGACCTGTTGCAGGGGAGATGACACCTTCATAAGGTCTCAATGCAGCTGCGATTGTTATTGTATTTGTAGGAGTTCCACCTACGAAGAAATGAACATGTGCATCAGGTCTTCCCACCATTTCTCTAATCATATCAGCTGTTTCGTAAGAAAATCTGTCCTCCGCATATCCGTCGGTATGCTCCATATTTGTTGCGACTAAGGCGTCCATTACCTTTGGATGAGCTCCAAGGCTGTAATCACTTCTAAAATAAATCATTTTCGTCTCCTTGTTTGGAAAATATTTGATATATAAATTATATTGTACAAGGATAAAATTTGCAATTAAAAACGGCCTTAAGGAGCCGTTTATTTTTCCTTTGCAATTCTGTATTTTTCCCTGGTTGCCATGCCGCCTCTGAGATGACGTTCAGCCTTGTTGTTTTCAAGAACCAGCTTAACCTCATGGGCAAGAGCCGGATTGATTTCCTGAAGGCGCTCTGTAACATCCTTATGGACGGTGGATTTGCTTACGCGAAACTTTGCGGCAGTCTGGCGCACCGTTGTTTTGGTTTCTATTATATATTTTGCCAGTTCCAAGACTCTTTCTTCTATGTAATCCTTCATTGCAAGACACACACTCCTTACTCAATGTTAAGACAATATATGCGAGGGTTGCTTAAATTATTCTGTTGAATTTATTTGCTTTTCAAGGCATAATAGAATAGCTGAAGAAAGGAAAGAGTATGACGGATAACCTGATATACAATAAGGAAATAAATACAAAGAACATTCTGACATTTACAGTGCCTACTATGATAAGGATGATTTTTATATCCATGTACACTATAGTGGACGGAATTGTAGTATCAAACTATGTAGGCAGTGTGGGGCTTTCGGCTATTAATATTGTCTACCCTGTTTTAAATGTTTGCATGGCTCTGGCCTTTATGCTGGGAACCGGAAGCAACGCCATTATTGGCAAGAAACTTGGTGAAGGCAAACGTGAAGAGGCATGCAGCTTTATGACATTGACTGTAATAATAAATGTTGCGGCTATCATAGTTCTGGTTGCCCTGTTTCTCATGGTAGATGAGAGAATATACATGATGCTGGGCTCCGACAGAGAGCTTCTGCCTTACTGCATGGAATATGGAACTATAATCGTGATGGGAGGACCGGTTTGGGTCATGCAGGTGCTGTTTCAAAGCTACCTGGTAACTACAGACAGACCTAGAATGGGCCTTGGATTGTCCATCGCTTCAGGAGTGGTGAATATTCTACTGGATATACTGCTTGTTGGATTCCTTGGAATGGGGCTGACAGGTGCAGCGCTGGCTTCCATATCAGGAATGCTTATCGGCGGTCTGGTTCCCCTTACGGTTTTCTTTAAGAAGGACAGCCTGCTTCATTTTGCAAAGCCTGTATGGAGAGGAATGGAGTTTTTGAAGGCTATGGGGAATGGTTCCTCAGAAATGGTTTCAAACCTTTCGAGTGCAATTACCACTACGCTTTATAACCTGCAGATGATGGCTATCGTTGGGGAAAAGGGTGTAGCTGCAATAAGCGCAATTCTTTATCTGCAGTTTGTTTTTGTTGCGATTTTCTTTGGATTTGCATCGGGTATATCACCTGTAATAAGTTATAACTTTGGGGCAAAAAACCATGAAAACATAAAAAAGGTTTTCAGAATTTCAATGGTAATCACGCTGGCTATCTCTGTGGGTATGTCGGCTCTTGCAATAATTACAGACGATTTCTGGGTATGGATTTTCGCATCTCATGATGAAGCATTATCGGAATTGATGCTTGAAGGTTTTAGAATAATAATCGTGAGCGTTCTGTTTACAGGCATAAACGTATTTGCCTCGGGATTTTTTACTGCCCTCAACAATGGTAAAATATCTGCACTGATTTCTGTTCTAAGAACCTTTGTCTTAGAGGCGGGTGCACTGATACTGCTTCCAAAACTCTTTGGGCTTTCAGGTGTCTGGTGGGCACTTCCCGTTGCAGAAGGCTTATCACTTATCGTCGCAGTTGCAATGCTGGTCAAGTTTAGGGGAGTTTACAAATACTGATTCTTTCCGCTGACAAATAATTGTTAGGAATAAACAAAAAAACATAATAAAATAGTTGACAACAAACAATTATCGTGGTAGACTCAATCTCAAGTTAATAACCAAAACCTTTGATGGAGAAGTAAAACTAATTGCAGCTCTCACAGCGAGCTCGGGGCGGTGGAAGCCGGGCAGATAACGGATTAGAATAATGGGCTCCTGAGGGCGAGGGGAACGGTGCCGTAACAGTGCCTAGTATCTGAGACGAGAAATCCTACGTAAGTGGATAGGAGTGTGATGGCACTCTGCTTGAGGTGGGCTCGATATATATTGAGTCAAACAAGGTGGTACCGCAGGTTGATATCCTGTCCTTGATGTAAGGACAGGTTTTTTTATTTTGAAAGGAGACAGAAAATGAAAAAAATTACAGCATTGGCAATGACATTGGTATTGGTAGTAGCACTCTTTGCAGGATGCGACAGCAAAGACAAAGATGTACTTAAGATTGGATTGGTACAGCTTATGGAACATCCTTCCCTTGATACAATCAGAGAAAGCATTATCGAAGGCCTCGCTGATGAAGGCTATGTGGATGGAGAAAATATAGAAATAAATTATCAGAACGGTCAGAACGATATGACAACAATGAAGAATATCGCACAGACCTTCGTAGGAGATGAATGCGATGTAATCATTGCCATTGCAACTCCGGCAGCACAGGCTGCTTTAAGCGAAACAACAGATATTCCGATTATTTTCGCAGCAATTACAGATCCTGTCGGTGCAGGTCTTGTTGACAGCCTGGATGAACCCGGCGGAAATGTTACAGGAACATCTGATGAGGTTTCAGCTGAAATGATTATGAATCTGGCCAAGGACATCACTCCAGGGTTTAAAACAATCGGAGCTTTATACAACATAGGAGAAGATAACTCAGTTTCAGTTATTAAGGGACTTAAGGATTATGCTAAAGCAAACGGATTCAAAGTTGTAGAATCAACAGTTAAAGACTCCAGCGAAGTTAAACAGGCAGCGCAGTATCTGGCAGACAAGGTTGATGTGGTTTATTCACCAATTGACAATACAATTGCTTCAGCTATGGCAGTGGCAACAGACGTATTTAATGAAAACGATATTCCGTTCTATGTAAGTGCAGACTCAATGGTAAAAGACGGCGGTCTTGCAACATACGGAATTGATTATACAGTTTTAGGCAAGGAAACAGCAAAGATGGTTGCAGACGTTCTAAAAGGAGAGGAAACTGCAACGATGGCAGTAAAGAAAATGTCCGATATGAAGATATACGTTAACACAGACACAGCAAAAGCTATAGGTGTTGAAATCCCTCAGAGCATTTTAGATAAGGCTGAAACTTTTGCACAGTAAGATGTCTTGAAGATGTATTCAAGGTAATGCATCAGGTAACAGATAAAGGAGCAGACAAACATGATGACCTTAACGGCTCTTCTTGGAGCTATTGAACTTGGAACGATATATGCGATACTTGCACTTGGAGTATTTATTTCTTTTAGAACGCTGAATATGCCCGACCTTACGGTTGATGGCTCTATCGTAACCGGCATGGCCGTAACTGCAGTATTATGTGTGGCAGGAATTAATCCTTTCGTTACTCTTATAGGAGGATTTATCGGCGGCGCATGTGCAGGCCTTGCAACGGGATTCTTAAATACTAAGCTAAAGATACAGCCCATTCTTGCAGGGATACTTGTAATGCTGGCAACATATTCTATCAACCTTAGAATAATGGGAAAGACTCCGAACATTCCGCTAACAAAGGTGGACACAATCTATAAGGTGGCTGACAGGCTGCTGCCTCCAAAATATGCGGGAATCATTTTAGGAGCCATAATACTTGCAGTGGTTATAATATTGCTGTATCTCTTCCTTCAGACAAGGCTGGGATTTGTCTTCAGAGCCACAGGTGATAATGAGGATATGGTTAGAGCGGCAGGTGTTTCGGGAGATCATATGAAGCTTTTGGGGCTTGCCCTTTCAAACGGGCTTGTAGGCCTTGCAGGAGGAATGCTGGCACAGAATCAGGCCTTTGCAGATATTAACAGCGGAACAGGAATGATGGTAATAGGCCTTGCATCGGTTATCTTAGGGGAAGTTGTGTTTGGCACCAGCTGTCTTCTTAGAAGACTTATTGCTGCATCCTTAGGTGCGGTTCTTTACAGAATTATTATTTCTCAGGCATTGTATCTTGGAATGGGTTCCAGTGACCTTAAATTAGTTTCAGCAGTAATAGTTGCAATGGCTCTTTACCTTGGAATTCTGGGTGAACGTGGTGCAAAGATAAGAAAGAAGAGGAATCAAAATGGAAAATCTGCTTCAAATTCATAATATAACTAAAGTCTTCGGGGAAGGAACCATCAACGAGAAGGTGGCCATCGACAATCTTTCGCTGACCTTGAAGGACGGAGATTTCGTTACGGTAATCGGAAACAACGGAGCAGGCAAATCGACTCTAATGAATTCCATTGCAGGTTCATTTCCTCTTGATAAAGGACAGATTATAATTGGCGGTGAAGATGTTACACGTCTTCCCGAGTATAAGCGAGCAAAATATATAGGAAGGGTTTTTCAGGATCCTCTAAAGGGAACTGCTTTTGATATGACCATTGAGGAAAACCTTGCAATTGCGGCAGCAAAATGCAAGAGCAGAGGTCTCCAAAGAGGAATTTCCAAGGCTGAAAAAAAAGAATTCAGAGAGAAACTGGCAGTTCTTAACATGGGTCTTGAAGACAAAATGACTCAGAAGGTAAAGCTGCTTTCCGGCGGCCAGAGACAGGCCCTTACTCTGTTCATGGCTCTTATTGCAGAACCGAAGCTCCTTCTTTTAGATGAACATACAGCTGCTTTAGATCCTGCAACTGCAAAGAAAGTTTTAGAGCTTACAGACGAATTTGCAAAAAGGGATGGCATGTGTACCCTGATGATTACACATAATATGCATGATGCATTAAAATATGGAAACAGGACCATTCTAATGCAGAACGGCAAAATTATGATGGATATTAAAGGCTCCGAAAGAACAGATATGACTGTAGAAAAGCTCATTGCAAGATTCAGTATCGACAAC
Organism: uncultured Clostridia bacterium; assembly: GCA_945788655.1. Taxonomy (GTDB): domain Bacteria; phylum Bacillota; class Clostridia; order Peptostreptococcales; family Anaerovoracaceae; genus Fimisoma. Next base: position 6,711 of record CALZMV010000012.1, read on the forward strand.
GACAGAATGCTACTTTAGAAAGCTTGAACAGAAAGCATTTTTGGTTGAAAAAAAATCATTTTTTATATATAATGTTTTGAGAAATGTAAATGATATATAATGGACTCTGTTTACATGAAACAATTTATATTTATATATAAAAGAAAAGGAGAAAAGGAATGGGATTTGCAAATGAAGTCGGTATTGACTTAGGTACAGCTAATGTTCTTGTATATATAAAAGGTAAAGGCATTGTTCTTAACGAGCCTTCTGTAGTAGCAATAAACAATGATACAGACGAAATTCTTGCAGTTGGGGAAGAAGCAAGACAGATGCTGGGCAGAACTCCTGCCAACATTATCGCAATCAGACCGCTGAGAGATGGTGTTGTATCTGACTACGATATTACAGAAAGAATGTTAAAATATTTCATCAGAAAGACCTGCGGAAGCGGCAGATTCTTCAAACCTAGAATTATGGTTTGTGTGCCGAGCGGTGTCACAGAAGTTGAAAAGAGAGCAGTAAGAGAAGCTGCTGAACAGGCCGGAGGCAAGGATGTATTCCTTATGGAAGAACCTGTAGCTGCAGCAATCGGAGCAGGACTTGATATCAGTAAGCCGGACGGTGTTATGGTCATCGACATCGGCGGCGGTACAACAGATATTGCAGTTATTTCACTAGGCGGCATTGTTGCAAGCTCATCTGTTAAGATGGCAGGTGACAAGTTTGATGAAGCGATCGTTAAATATATGAGAAAGGCCCACAAGCTTTACATCGGTGAGAGAACAGCGGAAGAACTCAAGCTGACAATCGGAACTGCCTTCCCAAGAGAAGAAAACATAACTAAGGAATGCAGAGGAAGAGACCTTGTTACAGGACTTCCTAAGAGCGTAGAAGTAAGCTCAGAAGAAATAATGGAAGCGCTTGAAGAGCCACTTCACGAAATCTGTGAAGCAGTCCACAACGTGCTTGAAAGAACACCACCTGAACTGGCAGCTGACATCAGTAACAGCGGCATCATGGTTACAGGAGGAGGTGCCCTTCTTTACGGTATCGATAAGAGAATTGAAGACAGAACCGGCATCAAGGTTATCATTGCAGATGACCCTAAGTCATGCGTTGCAATAGGTACAGGACAGGCTTTAGATCAGATTGATTCATTAAAGTCAAACTACCTTAACAAAAAAGCACCTTATCTATAAAAAATACAAGGCGCCCTTTACAAAGGGCGCTGTTTTAACATTGACAGAGAAAAAACATCACAGCGTTAGAGTATGCAAAAGCAAAAACAGGAGAAAACAATGAAACTTGAATTGATTGCAACATCAACCTTTGGCCTTGAAGCACCTGTAAAGCGGGAGATAGAGGCTTTGGGCTACAAAATACTGAAATCAGAAGATGGCAAAATTACCTTTCAGGGTGATGAGAGGGCTGTTGCCAAAGCGAACATCTGGCTCAGATGTGCAGATAGAGTACAGATAAAGCTGGCGGAATTTATGGCCTATGAGTTTGAAGACCTTTTTCAGCAGGTAAAGGCTATTGCATGGGAGGAATGGATCCCCATAGACGGAAAGTTTATCGTAAATGGTTCTTCTGTAAAGTCCAAGCTTTCAAGCGTGCCTGCCTGCCAGTCAGTTGCAGAAAAGGCAATCGTTGAAAAACTTAAAGAAACCTACTGCATCGAGCATTTTGAAAAGACAGGTGCTCTTTATGATATAAAGATTACACTGTTAAAAGACAGAGTGACAGTTACCCTTGACACAACAGGTCCCGGACTTCATAAGAGAGGTTACAGACAAAATGCGGTAATTGCACCTATTAAGGAAACCCTTGCAGCTGCTATGATAAACCTTTCTTTCTGGCGGGCAGACAGGGTGCTGGTGGATCCATGCTGCGGCTCCGGAACTATTCCAATTGAGGCTGCAATGATTGCAAGAAATATTGCGCCGGGTCTAAACAGGAAGTTCGTGGCAGAGGAATGGGACGCAATACCGGAAAAGTACTGGAAGGAAGAGCGAAAAAAGGCATACGAGGCGGTAGACTGGGATTGTCAGCTTAAGATATATGCCTACGATATAGATAAGAGAGCAATTGAAGCGGCAAAGGAAAATGCTGCGGAGGCAGGAGTTGAAGACGATATCGTGTTTGTATACGGGGATGGAGGCAAGCTTGAGTCAAAAGGAGAAGAAGGCGGCATCATCATAACAAATCCACCATACGGAGAAAGAATCGGTGATAGAGAATCCATCGACAAGCTATATGGTGATTTCTCAGCTTTCCTAGCCGCAAATGAAACATGGTCAATGTTTGCAATTACACCTGATAAGACCATCGAGGAGAAAGTTTTCGGAAGACCCGCCGACAGAAGAAGAAAGCTTTTTAATGGCAGAATGGAAGTCTGTTATTACCAGTATCACGGCAAAAAACCTTCAAAAAAAGAGCAAAAACTATAATCTCCAATTCTAAATAGAAATGGGATAATAAAACTATATATTTTGGGAAACATTAAAGTAGAAAACTAATAACACTAAAGTTGACGGAGGATAAAAATGGCAGTTAATTTAAAGGGACGCAGTTTTCTTACTTTAATGGACTTTTCCCCAGAGGAAATCAGATATCTGATAGATCTGGCAAAGGAGTTAAAAAGCAAGAAAATCGCAGGAATACAAAATGATATTTTAAAAGGCAAGAATATTTGCCTTCTTTTTGAAAAAACGTCTACAAGAACAAGATGTGCTTTTGAGGTTGCCTGTCACGAAGAAGGTGCAAATGTAACCTATCTTGACAGCAAAAGTTCCCAGATGGGCAAAAAAGAGTCTCTGGAGGACACAGCAAGAGTTCTGGGGCGTTTTTATGATGGAATTGAATATAGGGGCTATGATCAGCAAATCGTGGAGGATCTGGCCAGATTTTCGGGCGTACCGGTATTTAATGGGCTTACAGACATTGATCATCCTACTCAGATTCTTGCAGATATGATGACAATTGAAGAACATGTGGCAAAGCCGCTAAGTCAGGTGAAGGTGCTGTTTTGCGGTGATGTGAGAAACAACATGGCCTATGCATGGATGCAGGGCTGTGCCAAGATGGGTATGACCTTCATCGCTTACGGTCCTGAAAAACTGATAAAGGAAGTTGATGCGGCAATTGTCAAGGAGGTCATGGATGTGGCAGAGACTACAGGAGCATGTATAAAGCTGACATCCGACCCAAAATATCTTGAAGGAGTGGATGTGATTTACACTGACATATGGGCATCAATGGGTGAGGAAGAGCAGATTCCGGAAAGAGTAAAGCTTTTGACACCTTTCCGTGTAGATAAGGAAATGATGGAAAAGACAAAGAACCCCCATGTAATATTCATGCACTGCCTGCCTTCTTTCCATGACTTTGAGACAACACTTGCCAGAGAGCAGATGGAACGCGGGTACGACATTCGTGAAGTCACCGATGAAGTATTCAGATCCAAGCACTCCAAGGTCTTTGATGAAGCTGAAAACAGAATGCATACCATCAAGGCAGTAATTGTGGCAACTCTATAGGAGGCAGCAAATGAGAGCTGGAATAAATATTTTTTCAGAAATCGGTCGTCTTCAGAGGGTGCTCCTCCACAGACCGGGAAAAGAGATAGAAGCACTTACACCGGATACTATGGAAAGATTGCTCTTTGACGATGTACCTTTTTTAAAAGTATCTCAGGAGGAACACGACCGCTTTGCAGAGGTGCTGCGTCAAAACGGAACAGAAGTAATTTACTACGAAGAAGAAACTGCCAAGGCACTTAAGGACAGGGCGGTTCGCGAAAGATTTGCAGATGAAATGATTTCCCTAAGTATGGTCGAGTCCGAGGCGGTAAAAGATGCAATAAAATCTTATCTCCTGGCGCTGGATGCGAAAAAGATGGTAAATGCAGTGATCCAGGGCATAAAGAGAGATGAACTGGGGTCATTAAAAAGCGATTCTCTGTCTGAACTTGCTGTGACAGACTATCCCTTTGTAATGGATCCGATGCCGAATCTGTACTTTACCAGAGACCCGGGAGCATGCATAGGCAAAGGCATCAGCATTCACTGCATGCATACTCCTGCCAGACGAAGAGAAGCCTTGCTTCTTAAATATATGTATGAATACGATGAGGACTTTGCCGGAAAAGATTCACACAAATGGTATGACATCTATGATGAGCATTCCATTGAGGGGGGAGATGTACTTGTTCTTTCAAAGGAAATTGTTGCAGTGGGTTATTCCGAAAGAACTACCATTGCAGGTATAGAAAGCTTTGCCAAGAATCTCCTTTCAAGTGGAGAATTCAAAAAAGTTATCGTCTTTGACATACCAAAATGCAGAGCATTTATGCACCTTGATACTGTCTTTACCATGGTTGACTATGACAAGTTCACCATCCACCCTGAAATCGAGGGTCCGCTTTCCGTATACGAAACTACAGTGGATCGAAATGGGGAACTTCGCTTTGAAAGTCTAAAAGACAGCCTGGATAAGGTCTTGGCAAAAGAACTTGGGCTTCCTGCCGTAAAACTCATAAGATGCGGCGGAGGCGACGTAATAGCCGCACAGAGGGAACAGTGGAATGATGGTTCAAACACTCTGTGCATAGCACCGGGACGAGTTATCACCTACGAAAGAAACTATGTTACCAACGAGCTGTTATATAAAAACGGAATAGAGGTTCTGACTATCCCAAGCGCTGAATTATCAAGAGGGCGAGGAGGTCCAAGATGTATGTCCTGCCCTGTAAACAGAGAAGATTTGGGGAGGTCATAATAATGGAAAAGATAGTAATTGCGCTTGGCGGCAACGCCTTGCAGTCAGGAAAAGATGAGCCTACGGCCCAGGCGCAGCTTGCTGTAGTAAAGAAAACCAGTGAAAAAATCGCTGAAATATCTTGCAAGGGCTATGAAATAGCTGTCGTTCACGGAAACGGACCGCAAGTAGGAAGGATTCTTCTTGCCTCCGAAACAGCAAAGGATGTAACGCCTGCCATGCCCTTTGACGTATGCGGAGCTATGTCTCAGGGATATATAGGTTACCACCTTCAGCAGTCGATAAGATATGCCTTAAGTGCTCGAAACCGGAATATACCTGTAGTCACCATAGCAACCCAGATGATGGTGGAAAAAAATGATCCGGCATTTATGAATCCGACAAAACCCATAGGTCTCTTCTACAGTGAGGCAGAGGCAAGAAATATGGAGGCCAAGAAAGGGTATACCATGTTTGAAGATGCAGGGAGAGGATGGAGAAGAGTGGTTCCATCTCCACTTCCAAGAAAGATAGTGGAAATAGATTCAATAAGGAGACTGTGGGATTCCACAATAGTGATAAGCTGCGGCGGTGGAGGCATACCTGTTGTTGAAAACAGAGATGGAACTTTGGAAGGAGTTGCAGCTGTTATAGACAAGGATTTTGCTGCTGAACTTCTGGCTGAGGAGGTCGGAGCAGATATTCTGATGATTCTCACTGAAGTTGAAAAGGTTGCAATAAACTTCAACAAGGCTAATCAGCAGGATTTGGACAAGATGACTTTAAGTGAAGCAGATCAATACTGCAACCAGGGTCAGTTTGCGCCTGGAAGCATGCTTCCAAAGGTTGAAGCAGCAATGAAATTTGTAAGAGCAAATCCTGACAAAAAAGCAATCATTACTTCTTTGGATAAAGCCATGGAAGCACTGGAGGGTAAAACAGGAACTGTAATAAGGTTTTCCTGATATAAAAAATAAAAAGGACAATCAAAGAAAGGGCAACCAGAAGAGAAAGAAGCATCATCCTTCAATCTTATCTGTTTGCCCATTTTTTTATTAGAATCTGAATTATACCACATATGGGAACAGCCACAAGCATTCCCCATACTCCTGCAAAAGATCCGAGCACGCTTATGGAAATGAGGACGAAAAGAGGATGAACACCTACAGAATTTCCCACAACTCTAGGGTAAATATAGTTACTGTCCAGCTGCTGCACGAGAAAAAGGCCTACAATTGATAAAAGTGCTTTTACTAAACCATCAGTGCTGAAAGCCACAATAAAAGCGGGAACCATGCCAAAAAATGGGCCGAAATATGGAATTATATTCAAAATACCACCTATAAGACCTATTAATACTGCGAATCTTACGTTAAGTATAGAGAGGACAATCGAGGACAAAAGCGCCACTATTAAACTATCGATCAGTGCCCCTCTTATAAAAGTTGAAATGACTATGTTGATTTCGCTCAGAATTTCACACAGAACACCATGAGTATACTGCTTTAAAGTTAAAGAAAGAAGTCTATCCCAAAGACATAGAAAAAACTCTTTGTCCTTCAGTAGATATATACTGGCAACTATTCCTAATAAAATGTTAATGACAACAGAAAACATGCTGCCGGCAAGGTGGAAAAGCTTTTCTGCAGAGAAATGCTTGTTGATCCAGCTCTCGATATAAGGAAACTCTGCAAAATAGGAGCTAACCTGTCTCAGTGTATCATAGAGGCTGCCGGAAGGTAATGCCCCTAAAATTAAAATAAGAAAAGCGTACACAATACCGGAAAAGAAAACAAACAATGCAAGATAAGTAAGGATAATGGCAGCAACGCGACCTTTTGCATCCGAGATATATGTGTCGAAACTTTTGTTTCTCGTCAATATGATTCTTATCCGTTCTACGGGACCGTTCAGGATATAGGCCAGTGCTAATCCGATAAGAAGTGAAGAGAAGGCTTTCAAAACAAGTTCTATAATTTGCCATAACTGGGCTCCTAAATCAAAGATAACATTACTCATATTTCTTAAACCCTCCTAAAGATAGTATTATAAAAACAAATGCTTTTTATTAAAGAAAAGACTAGCGAATTTTATCGGAAAGACTAAATAAAATGATGGTTTTATTGTTGAAAATACACTGTTTAGAAAGATTTTAAATGTATAAAAAAAAATGCATTTTTTTCTAAAAAAAATGTTTGACTACCGTGTATACAAGGGTATATTATATGTACGAAGGTAGAGGAGATGGTAAGGATTCTACCGAAGTAAAATAAGTTATTTTTATAAGTTGTATTATATGTATACAATATACAGCAAGGAGGAAGAAGAAATAATGAGAAAAGAATGGGAAGGTTTTGTCGCTGGTAATTGGACAGAAAACATCGATGTTGAAGAATTTATTCACTTAAACTATCATCCATATGATGGAGACGCTAGCTTCTTAGCAGGTCCTACTGCAAGAACAAAAGAATGTTCTGACAAGGTTCAGGAATTATTAGTTGCTGAAAGAAAAGCTGGTGGTACATTAAAGGTAGACGCAAGCAGAATCATGAGAGTTAATGCTTTCGGTCCTGGATACATCGTACCTGGTAAGGATATCATCGTTGGTCTTCAGACAGATGAACCTTTAAAGAGAGGTATCTGCCCATTTGGTGGTATCAAGATGGTAAGAGAAGAAGTTGCTGAATACGGCGAAACTCTTCCAGAAGAAATTGACAGAATGTTTGACTACATCACTACTCACAACGATGGTGTATTCAAGGCTTACTCAAAAGAAATGAGACAGGTTAGACACCTTGGTTTTATCACAGGTCTTCCAGATGCTTATGGTAGAGGTAGAATCATCGGTGACTACAGAAGAGCTGCTCTTTATGGTATCGACTTCTTAATCGAAGAAAAGAAGAAAGACCATGAAATGATCGCTTCAAGACACGTTATGAATGAAGAAAACATCAGAACTGCTGAAGAAGTTACAAACCAGATTACAGCTCTTAAGGAAATCAAGAAGATGGCTGAAGCTTATGGCTACGACATCTCCGGACCAGCTAAGGACGTTAAGGAAGCTATCCAGTGGACTTACTTCGCATACTTAGCAGGTATCAAAGAAGAAAACGGTGCAGCAATGTCCATCGGTAGAACTTCTACATTCATCGACATTTATGCTGAAAGAGACTTAGCTAACGGCGTATATACTGAAGAACAGATTCAGGAATTCATTGATGACTACATCTTAAAGATGAGAGTTGCTAGACACTTAAGAACAAGCGAATACAACGAATTGTTCGGTGGAGACCCAATGTGGATCACTGAAGGTATCGGCGGTGTTGGTATGGACGGAAGACATAAAGTAACTAAGAACTCCTTCAGAGTACTTCAGACACTTTACAATTTAGGACCTGCTCCAGAACCAAACTTAACAGTATTATGGTCAAAGGATCTTCCTGAAGCATTCAAGAGATTCTGTGCTCAGGTTTCTATCGACACTGACTCAATCCAGTACGAAAACGACGACAAGATGAGACCTACATACGGTGAAGACTACTCCATCGCTTGCTGCGTATCCGCTATCCAGATGGGTCAGCAGATGCAGTTCTTCGGAGCTAGATGTAACCTTGCAAAGATCTTATTATTAGGTCTAAACGGTGGTATCGACGAAAGAACAGGCGAACACGTTGGTCCTCAGATGGAATCTGTTGGCGATGGTCCAATTGACTTCGAAGATGCTTGGAAGAGATTCAACATCTACTTAGAATGGTTAATGGAACTTTATGTAAATATCATGAACATTATCCACTTCATGCACGATAAGTATGACTTCGAAAGAACTCAGATGGCATTCTTAAATTCAGAAGTTAAGAGATTAATGGCATTCGGTGTTGCTGGTTTCTCAGTAGCAGCTGACTCCTTCTCTGCTATCAAGTATGCTAAGGTTTACCCTATCAGAGATGAAAACGGCGTAATCGTTGACTTCAGAACTGAAGGCGAATTCCCTAAGTATGGTAACGACGATGACAGAGTAGACGAAATCGCTGTTAAGATTTCCGAAAGAACTATCGAAGAATTAAGAAAGCATCCTACTTACAGAAATGCTGTTCATACTCTTTCCGTATTAACAATTACTTCAAACGTAATGTATGGTAAGAAGACTGGTAATACACCTGACGGTAGAAGAGCTGGTACTCCATTTGCTCCTGGTGCTAACCCAATGCACGAAAGAGATAGCCATGGTGCAGTTGCTTCCCTGAACTCCGTATCCAAGATTGACTGGGATACTTGCCAGGATGGTGTTTCCAACACATTCTCAATTACACCTGCTACATTAGGTAAGAGCAAAGAAGATCAGACTACTACATTAGTTGGCTTATTAAATGGTTACTTCGACAGAGGAGCTCACCACTTAAACGTAAACGTTCTTAACAGAAGCCTTCTTGAAGATGCTTACGAAAATCCAGAAAAATACCCTAACTTAACAGTAAGAGTATCCGGATATGCTGTAAGATTCAACGCTCTTTCAAAGAACCATCAGAAAGAAGTAATCGCAAGAACATTCCACCAGGGAATCTAATTAATTGCTGATTAAAAAGTAAATAAAATGCTAAATAAGTGCGAGGTGCTCTTAATGAGCACCTCGTATATTATTAAAAGTCGCATATTATTAAGTGCAGTAAAACGGAGGCGCGGAAAATGAAAGGCAGATTGCATTCTATTGAAAGTTTTGGTGCTGTAGACGGACCTGGAATCAGAACAGTATTTTTTATGCAGGGATGTCCGGCAAGATGTCTGTACTGCCATAATCCTGATTCTTGGGGTACAGATGCCGGAAGAGACATTGAGATTGATGAAATACTCCATTGGGCTGAAAGAGGACGACCTTACCACGGCGAAACCGGTGGTGTTACATTCTCGGGTGGAGAAGCTTTGATCCAGGGTGAATTCCTCATTGAAGCGATGAAAGCTCTTAAAGCCAATGGTTTCAAAAGTGCCATAGATGTTAGTGGAACATATGTGGACGAGTTTACTGAAGAAGCTATAAAGACATGTGACTTGATTCTTCTTGATATTAAACACACAGATCCTGAAAGGTTTAAAATAATAACAGGAAGAGATATGGACACACTGTTTGAAATAATCGATATGATAAACAAGCATGATAAGCATGTTTGGATTAGAAACGTTGTAGTACCTGATCTGAATGATACAGAAGAGGATATGATAGCGTTAAATGACTTTATCAAACAGATTAAAAATATTGATAAGGTTGAACTTCTTGCTTACCATACAATGGCTGTATCTAAGTATGGCAAACTTGGTATAACTTATAGACTAAAAGGTGTTCCTCCAATGGACGGCGAACGCCTGCAGGAACTTAGAAAGCTTATAGAATATTAGT
>CALZMV010000013.1 GCA_945788655.1 uncultured Clostridia bacterium
TTGGATCAGCTGAAGCATTAAAATCAAAAGGAAATCACATTATCACAACTAAAATCGAACATCATGCGATGCTGCATTCGTGCGAGTTTCTTGAAAAACAGGGATATGATATTACTTATTTAAGCATCGATAAAGATGGCTATATCAGTTTAGATGAGCTTGAAAAGGCTATAACGGACAAGACTGTTTTAATCAGTATAATGATGGTTAACAACGAGATTGGTACTGTGCAGCCGATAAAAGAAGCTTGTGCAATAGCTAAAAAACATGGAGTTCTTTTCCACACAGATGCTGTACAGGCTTTGGGCAACGTTGAAATAGATGTAAAAGACTTGGGCATTGATCTTATGTCGATGTCATCTCACAAAATTTATGGACCAAAGGGTACAGGCGCTCTTTATATTAGAAAAGGTGTTAGAATAGCAAACTATCTTCACGGTGGTGCACAGGAGAACCGTAAGCGTGCAGGAACAGAAAACCTGCCTGGCATTATAGGATTTGGCAAGGCGGCAGAGCTTTCCAAAGCAAATTTTGAAAACCACGTTAAACACTGCAGTGAATTAAGGAATTATCTTAAGGATAGAATCATTAATGAAATTCCTGACACATATGTAAATGGTACTATGGAACATAGACATCCCGGTAATTTAAATATTACTTTTAAGTATATTGAGGGAGAATCCATCTTACTTTTACTTAATCAGTTTGGAATAAGTGTTTCAACAGGTTCCGCTTGTTCATCAACATCACTGAACCCGTCCCATGTGTTAACAGCTCTTGGAGTTCCTGTTGAAATGATACATGGTACTATCAGATTTACGGTAGGTGATTTTACAACAAAAGAAGACATAGATTATGTCGTTGAAAATTTAAAGACAATAGTTTCTAGATTAAGAGAACTATCCCCAGTTAATTCAATGAAAGGTTGGTAATAATTAATGGCTTTATATAATGATATTGTAATGGAGCATTTCATGAACCCTAAAAATGTGGGAGAACTTGAAAATGCTGATGGAACAGGTACTTATGGCAGCCCTGTTTGCGGAGACATGATGCAGATACAGATTAAGGTTGAAGATGAGAAGATTGTAGATGCAAAATTCAAAACCTTTGGCTGCGGCAGTGCAATCGCTTCTTCAAGCATGGCCACTTCAATGATTATTGGTAAAACTATTGAAGAAGCACTTGAACTTACAAACAAAGAAATAATAGACAATCTTGGTGGACTTCCGCCGGTTAAGGTGCATTGTTCTGTACTTGCAGATAAAGCAATTAAGAATGCAATATATGACTATGCACAGAAAAACGGCAAGACATATGCAGCTCTTGAAGGTTATGATCCAAATGAAGACGAGGACGAACACGATCATGGAGACATTGAAGAAGAATAAAGTATTGTTAGGATTGAGCGGCGGAGTGGATAGCACTACCGCTGCTTTATTATTAAAGGAAAAAGGTCTTGAAGTTACAGGATATTATTTTGATGTTCTTGGAAATAACGATATCGGTAAAAAAGAGGCCCAGAATGTTGCTAAGCAGCTTGGAATAGAGCTTATAGTTGAAGACGTATCTGATATCTTTAAGGAAAAAATAATTGGGAATTTCATCGATGAATATCTTTCGGGCAGAACACCAAATCCGTGTGTAATATGTAATCCAATGATTAAGTTTAAAAAACTAATTGAATGGGCAGATAAGCTTGGAATATATTATATTGCAACGGGTCACTATTGCAGGATTATCGCAGATGGAAAGAGCGGGAACTTTTATGTGACCAAGGCTGCCAATGCTAAGAAGGATCAATCTTATATGTTATACAGACTTGGGCAGGATGTTCTCAGAAGGCTCATTTTTCCACTGGGAGAATTAATAGATAAGGATCAAACGAGAGATATAGCAAGAAAAAACAATCTGATTAATGCAGATAAAAAAGACAGTCAAGAAATATGCTTTATCGATGATTCAATTGGATATGCTGATTACATCAAAGCACTAGGATATAAATCCAGACCAGGTGACTTCGTTACAAATGATGGAAAAGTTGTAGGAAAGCATCAAGGAATTGTCAACTATACTATCGGCCAAAGAAAAGGTCTAGGTGTCGCTCTTGGAAAACCTGCATTTGTTACAAAAATAGATTGCAAGAATAATAGGATAGTTCTGGGAGATAATTCGGATCTTTTCACAACTGTTGTAGAATGCAGCGATTATACATTTGCTGCAGATGACGCTCATCTATATGATGGCAAAGTAGTAATGGCTAAAGTAAGGTACTCAGCAAAGCCCACAGAAGCCAAGTTAAAAGTTGACGATAAAAAAATTACAGCAACTTTCGCTGAAGCTCAACGTGCTGCTACGCCTGGACAATCTATTGTTTTTTATGACGGTGAAAAGGTAATCGGTGGCGGATTTATCGATTGATTCATTAATTTTTGATTTACTGTTTGATTCAATATAATATCAGATAATAAGTATATTTATTTTTCTTCTTTCAAATACTACATTTGAGGAGGGGATTAATATGGAGAAATCACGTACTGCTGCTTTTGTGACTATGGCAGCATTAGGTACAGCTGTGGCTATGGCGTATGCTTCTATGAAGCCTAATGCAAAATCACAATTAAAGAGAGATATGAAAAATACCATGTCTAGCGTGGAAGACATTAAACATGATATGAGTAATGTTGGACAGGATGTAACTGATATGGCAAAAAATCTAAAGAATAACATGATGTAGTGAAAAAAGGGTGATAGCAACGATTCTATCACCCTTTTTTATAGACTTTTTTATATATTTATGATAAAATATATGCATTGTTTTAGGAGGAACATTTCATGGAAAAATTAGGTTTAAATGAAATAAGAAAGAGATTTTTAGATTTTTATAAGAGCAAAGAACATTATGTTGGTAAGAGTGCATCACTTATTCCACAGAATGACAAGAGCCTTTTACTTATAAACTCGGGTATGGCCCCACTTAAAAACTATTTTGCAGGTGTTGAAACTCCTCCTGCGAAGAGAATGACAACATGTCAGAAATGTATAAGAACAGGTGATATTGACAATGTTGGAATTACTTCTAGACATGGTACATTCTTTGAAATGTTAGGTAACTTTTCATTTGGCGACTATTTTAAGGAACAGTCCTTAAAATGGGGTCTGGAATTCATGACAGAGCATCTTAATATGCCTTTTGAAAAAATTTGGGCAACAGTATATGAAGATGATGATGAAGCTGTTGAAATATGGAAGAAACTAGGCATGCCGGAGGAGAGAATTGTTAAACTCGGCAAGGATGACAACTTCTGGGAAATCGGATTAGGACCATGTGGACCATGTTCAGAACTGTATTTTGACAGAGGTGAAGAATATGGATGTGGAAGTCCTGACTGTAAACCGGGCTGTGACTGCGACAGATATCTTGAATTCTGGAACCATGTTTTCACACAGTTTTCAAAAGAAGAAGACGGTTCATATAGCAATTTAGCTCATCCAAACATTGACACCGGTATGGGCCTGGAAAGAATGGCTTGCATTATGCAGGGTGTAGATTCCATCTTTGACATTGATACAATACGTCACATCCTCAATGGTGTAGTAGAAAAGTCAGGAGTTGAATACAAAGATGGACAGCTTCCAACAGATGTTTCAATAAGAATTATTACTGACCATCTTCGTTCAATGACATTTATGATTGCAGATGGAATAATGCCAAGTAACGAAGGTAGAGGTTACGTATTAAGAAGAATTATCAGAAGGGCAGCAAGACACGGTAGAATACTTGGAATTCAGGGAGCATTTTTATCAGAACTTGCAAATAAAGTAATAGAAGTTTCAGGCGAAGCATATCCTGAATTAGTTGAAAAATCAGATTATATCAAGAAAATCATCTCCGTTGAAGAAAATAATTTTGCATCAACAATTGGAAATGGTGAAGCAATCATCTTACAATATGTTGATGAATTAAAAAAAGAAGGAAAAACGGTTTTAGATGGTGAAAAGACATTTAAGCTCTACGACACCTATGGTTTTCCGCTAGAGCTGACAGAAGAAATCTTATCTGAAAACGGCATGACTGCTGATAAAGAAGGTTTCGCTGCAAATATGCAGAAACAGAAGAAACAGGCAAGAGATAACCGCAAATCCACAGAAGATGAAGCATGGAAGGATGCTGGTTTAGAGTTGGATGTTGCTGAGACTGTATTCAAGGGATATGAAGCGCTTTCATTAGAAGCAAATGTACTTGCTATTATTAAAGATGGCGCATTGGCTCATAATGTGACTGAAGGTGAAAAAGCAGTTATTGTTTTGAATGAAACACCATTCTATGCTGAAGGTGGCGGACAGGCTTCAGACACAGGTGTTATCAAAGGTGATGGACTTGAGGCAAAGGTTGAGTCTGTAGAGAAAAAAGATGGCATATTCTATCACACAATCAAAGTGAAAAATGGTGAGATAAAAGCAGGAGATAATGTACTTGCAGAAGTTAATGTTGCTAAGAGAAACTGTACAGCTAGAAATCACACCGCAACACACCTGTTACAAAAAGCTCTAAGAGAGGTCCTCGGAAACCACGTTGAGCAGGCAGGTTCAAGCGTTAATGAAAACCTTCTACGCTTTGATTTCAGTCATTTCGAAGCAGTTACCAAAGAACAGCTGTCTCAGGTTGAGGAAATTGTAAACGACTCAATTAATAAATTCATGACTGTTAGTACTAAAGAGATGTCAATGAAGGAAGCTCAGGAAGCGGGAGCAATGGCCTTATTTGGTGAAAAGTATGGAGATAAGGTTAGAGTTGTAAATGCTGGTAACTGGTCCATTGAACTGTGTGGAGGTACACATGTTTCTAACACAGGAGAAATTGGAGCATTTAAAATTCTTTCTGAGAACGGTGTTGCTTCAGGTGTAAGAAGAATCGAAGCTGTTACCGGAACAGGAGTTTTATCGGAAGCAAGAAATGCGGAAAAAATCATTGAAAACTCTTGTGAGACACTAAAATGCAATAAAACAGCCTTAGCAGATAAGGTTAAATCTATTGCTGAAGAACTAAAAGCTTTAAGAAAAGAACTAGAAGACTTAAAGAAGGCTGCAATGGGCAGTGAAGTTGATAAAGTCGTTGAGGATGCACCTGTAATTAATGGTATCAAGCTGATTACAAAAGAATTTTCTGATTGCAATATCAATGATTTAAGAAACCTTTCTGATGACATTAAAGCTGCACATAAGAGCATTGCAATGGTATTTGCAGCTGTTAACGGAGAAAAAGTAACCTTCATGGTATCACTTACAGATGATGTTGTTGAAAAAGGATATCATGCAGGTAAGATGATAAAAGAAATTGCGGCTGCTGCAGGTGGTGGTGGCGGTGGAAAAGCTGATATGGCTCAAGCCGGCGCTAAGGATATAACAAAAATTAATGATGCCTTTGCTGTTGCACAAAAACTTTTATCATAGTATAATTCTAACAATAGAGATAATATAATAAGATTAAACAGTAGCAATTACACTTACAGGAAGGGGTACAAGATGCTGGATAAAAACACAAAAATGTTTGATTCTTTCAAGACCCAAAAGACTAATAAGGAAATCGTCAGGGAAGTATATGATGCTCTTGTTGAAAGAGAATACAATCCTGTTGATCAATTAGTAGGATATTTGGTTTCAGGAGATCCATCATATATTACAAGCTATAACAATGCCAGATCTCTTATTAAAGGCATTGACAGAGATGAACTGGTTGCCGAAATGCTGAAATCATATATTGATGCAGAATAACAAATAAAATAAAAGAGGCTATGCTTTATGTATAGCCTCTTTAGTGTGTAATTACTAATTAGAGAGTAGAGGATAAAATGCGAAAGATTGGTTTAGACGTTGGAGACAAAACAGTAGGTATAGCTGTTTCAGACCCACTTGGGATTACAGCACAAGGGCTGATGACTTTAGAAAGGGTTGGTATCAGAAAAGATACAGGGAAGATTTTGGACCTTGTAAAGGAATATGACTGTGATACAATCGTTATTGGTTTAAATAAGAAGCTCGATAATACAGACAGCATTCAAACTGAAAAGGTTTATGAATTCAGAACAATGCTGGAAAATAAAATGAGATCCACAGGCGTCAAAGGCGTTGAAGT
The DNA here is from genome assembly GCA_945788655.1 of uncultured Clostridia bacterium. Taxonomy (GTDB): domain Bacteria; phylum Bacillota; class Clostridia; order Peptostreptococcales; family Anaerovoracaceae; genus Fimisoma. The sequence goes on from CALZMV010000013.1 coordinate 6,137, forward strand.
TGTTTGGCAGGATGAAAGACTTACAACTGTAATGGCTGAACGCGTTTTAATTGATGCAGACGTTCGTCGTCAAGATAGAAAAAAAGTAATCGATAAACAAGCTGCTGTAATTATTCTTCAGAGTTATTTAGATAAACTTGCATTTCAGAATAAATAATCTATAAAACAAGAGGTAGGGACTTGATATTCAGGTATTAAGTCCCTATATACAGCACAAATAACTATTCCTAAAATCGTCATAATTTTAGAAATTAGTTAAAAAATTTAATATTTATATTTTTCACTATTCGTAAATTTGTTTTTAAGGAATAATTGTAAAGTATACCCATCATCCAAAACACATCTCAATTTTGCAGGCTGCATGTGATGAAAATGGTTGGATGCTTGGATATTCTATACATCCGGGGAACGAACATGACAGTCAGACCTTCAAACCACTTTACAATAAATTAAAACAATTCGGTGTCGGTACAAACGAGCTTGATTTTGTAACACAAAAGTTAATATAATTCATCTAATATTGATTTATTTTAAAATCCTTCTATAATTGTTATAGGAGGATTTTATTATGGGTATACTTTTAATATTAATTGTTTTAGGTATTGTTTTTATACCTAAAGTTTTGGAATATAATAAATATTCTAAAAGCACATATTGTAACGAGACAGGCTTTACTTTAAGTGAAGTGAAAAAAGATATCGGAAGATTAGGTGAGTATGATTTATATAGATACTTAACTAGGTTTGAAGATAACGGTGCAAAGTTTTTATTTAATTGTTATGTACCTAGAGGCGATGAATATACGGAAGTTGATTTGATTATGTTATATCATTCAGGTATATTTGTTTTTGAAAGTAAAAATTATAGTGGTTGGATTTTTGGTGATGATAAATCTCAATATTGGACACAAACTTTACCTTCAGGTTCTGGAAGTATTAAAGAAAAGTTTTTTAATCCTATTAGGCAAAATGATGGACATATTAAGGCTCTAAAGGATTTTATTGGAGATTATCAGTATAATTCATTTATTATTTTTTCTAATCGTTGTGAATTTAAGAAAATAAATAATAAACGTGAAGATGTATGTATTATTCATAGGGAAGATGTTGAAAAACATATTTCTAAATATAATGATAAATATCGTGATATATTAAGTCAGGAAGATATTAATAGCATTTATAATAAATTATATCCGTATACTAAATTATCAGATGATATAAAAAAAGCTCACATTGAAAGAATTAAAAGGTAGGGGGTTGACAATATACCATTAACAGTGGTATATTGTTTTTAACGTTTTATACTATTCCTTAAATCACAATTTTGGGAATAGTTATTAATGTCAAAAAAGAGAACCCTGGACATTCCAAGGCTCATTGTACGTTCTATTGAATATATCAATCATTATAAATCTGCCAGATTATTTTCCTATCAGAAAATCTATTATATCCATAGTTGAATCTTCTGGCTTTTTATATAATTCTGTATATCCACAATTTGAACATGTAACGGTAATAAATCTTTTATTCTGAACATCAAATAATTTGGCGAAGTTTCCACCTGTTGCCTGAAACTGATCACTTTCATAACTTGTACATCCACACTTTGGACAAACATATTGTTTCTTTTCCATTTTTACACTCCTTTAAGAAAATAGAACGTTTTGTAATTTGATATTAATATTCGAGGCTCTATTTTGCGTTTTAAGCGATTTTTTTATAATTAATGGCATACTGGTACCTTTAATATCATACCGGCTTGAAGTTCAGCGGCTGAAATGTCATTAAGCTGACCAAGCAAGTATACGGACTTGCGTATGTCGGTATTATTATCCATGTAAGTTTCGGCAATGGTCCATAAAGTGTCACCGGATGAAACTTTAACTTCTATATAATCATCTATGGTTGCACTATGAGCTGTATTAAGACCCAACGCAAAATTAATACAAAACGTTAATAGTAATATTGTTAATACGACAAATAATGTAAATCTAATTCTATTATTAATTCTATATTTACATGTCATTTTGCTCACCTCACCAATAAACATTTGTTCTTTTTTATAATATAGCAGAATAAATGTTCTGTGTCAATAAAAATATGAACAAATGTTCACGCAGGCGAGTCTTCTGTTATAATAGTTTAAGCATCTGATGTGGATTATCTGCAGCTTTTACTTTTTCATATGCTTTTTCAATAATGCCTTCCTCATTTATTAAATATGTTGTTCTTACTACACCCATTGTCTTCTTTCCGTACATGTTTTTCTCTTTCCATACATCATATAACTTTATAGCTTCTAATTCCGGATCAGATAGCAATGTGAAGTTGAGGTTGTATTTTTCTTCAAATTTTTTATGAGAAGTAATACTATCTTTACTAATTCCGATTATGATAGCACCCTTTTCTTCTATTTGTGGTTTTAATTCTGCGAATCCACATGCCTGTTTTGTACATCCAGGTGTAGAATCTTTTGGGTAAAAATAAATAATAATTTTTTTACCATAATAATCTGATAACTTATGCATGTTTCCATTCTGATCCGGTAATACGAATTCCGGAGCCTTTATTCCTGTTTCCAACATAGAATATACCTCCCTCAGGTTAATTTATTGTAGATTTTATCAATTAATACATTGATATGTTTCCTAAAGATGATACAGCAGATGAAGGTTGCTGTTGCTAGTATTCCAAGGACAATCATACCAAAGTACTCTTGCTTGTTCCACATGCTTCCAAGCATTATACTTCCCATCATTCCGGGAAGTCTTCCTATGGTAGATAGAATAATCAGTGGCTTATATTTCATTTCAGAAATACCTGCCGCATAGCTCACAATATCTTTTGGAAGCCCCGGAATAAAATAAAGGAGAAAGATCACAATATATGCTTTCTTTGAATTAAGCCTTGAAACATATTCAGAGGTTTTTTCTTCACCAAAAAACATATGAACGAAATCATGCCCTAAAAGTTTAGCAATATAATAAGTAAGGGTTGTCCCAACGGTGGCACCAATTATTGACAACACAAATGCTACTGGAAATCCAAACAAATAGCCTGCAGCCAACTGGAAAACTTGTCCCGGTAAAATACTTACTATAATCTGAAGAATTTGAATAAGTACACAAATTAATATAGCTTCTGTCTTGTAGCCTTCAAGCATAACAACAACATCCTGAAAGCTCTTAAATTCAGCAATTGTATCACCATGGCAGATGTAGACGTAAATTGGAATTCCGATTATTATAATCGCAAGCAATATAAATTTTAATATAGAAACAATTACTTTTTTCTTATTATTTTGTTCTTTTAAGTTTTTGACACTCATAACAATATTAACTTAAAATGCTTATTAAATAGTTATTTTTCCTGCCTTGAGAAGAGCATCTACAGATTTAATTACACCAAATTTAGAGTGTTCGTAAGTCAGGCCACCCTGAAAATATACATTAAACGGTTCTCTCATTGGTGCGTCCGCACTTAACTCTATTGAAGATCCCTGTACAAATGCACCAGCAGCCATTATTACGTCTGATTCATATCCTGGCATTGCCCATGGAACCGGTAATACGTGAGAATCTATTGGTGCAGCAGCCTGAATTGCCTGACAGAAGACAACTAAAGCTTCAGGATCCTTTAATTTTACAGCCTGGATAATATCGCTTCTTGTATCTTCAGCTTTAGGACAAACTTCGAAACCAAGCTTTTCATATACCTTTCCGCATAGAATAGCGCCTTTTACTGCTCCATTCACAACTTTTGGTGCCTGGAACATGCCTTGGAACATAGTTCTGGTTTGACCAAATGTAAGTCCACACTCACCGCCGATACCTGGACATGTCATTCTGTACTGAATCTTATCAATAAGATCTTCTCTTCCGGCAACATAGCCACCGGTCAAAGCAAGACCGCCACCCGGATTTTTTATTAAGGAGCCTGCGATAACATCGACTCCGACATCGGTAGGTTCCTTAATATCAAGGAATTCCCCATAACAGTTATCTGTCATTTTTACAATATCAGGGTTAATATCAGTCACGAATTTTGCCCATTCTTCAATTTGTTCAATTGTAATAGCTTTTCTCCAGCCATAGCCTGTAGCACGCTGAACAGTAACCATTCTGGTTTTTTCAGAAATAGCATTCTTCACACCTTCAAGGTCTATTGAACCATCTGGAAGAAGTTCTACCTGCTTGTAAGTTATTCCATAATCTTTTAATGAGCCCATTCCTTCTCCGCGGATACCGATAACTTCCTCTAGAGTGTCATATGGACCCCCGGTGCAGTAAATCAGTTCATCTCCAGGTCTTAATATCCCTAAAAGTGTTATTGCTAGAGCATGTGTTCCGTTAACAATTGTAGGTCTAACAAGAGCTTTATCAGTATGGAAAATATCTGCATAAACTTTCTCAATGGCATCTCTGCCTGGATCATCATAACCATAGCCCGTATTCCAGCGGAAATGCATATCGCTAAGTTTGTTTTTCTGGAAAGCATTAAGAACCTTATATTGATTATAAGCCATTATATCATCAAGCTTTTTAAATTCGTTTATTACTTCCGTTTCTGAGGTTTCAATAAGATCAAGAACCTTAGCATCAATTCCAAATTCTTTATTTAATAATTCATAAGTATAATTCATTTATTTTTCTTTCCTTTCTTCTTCCCATTCCATGTCTTTTACTAAATCTCTTTTAACATTTGCTTTCTGTCTCGCATAGAGCTGGGTTGTTGTAACTTGTTCATGATCAAGAAGCGCAGCTACATCGAATATAGAATTGCCTCTTCCTATTAAGCTGGTTGCAGCGGTAGCCCTTAGCTTATGAGGACTATAACCTGCTCTTCTTGTTGTTTTAAGTGCTATTGAAGTATATTTTTTTACTAATTCCCTTATTTGTCTCTCAGTCATACGTTTTAGTTGAAGAGATAAAAATAAAGCATCTTTGTGTTCATCTGAAATTTTATCGTCTGAAGGACGTTCATTATAAATATAATCTTTTAATACAGATGTCGCAGACTTATTTAAAGGCATTATAGATTCCTTGCCTCTTTTTCTGTATATCTTAAACTCGCCTCTTCCGAAATTGAAGGAGGTAATGTTTAGTTGCTGCAATTCCGACAATCTAAGTCCATATGTAAGAAACAGGATCAGGATTGCTTTGTCTCTAAGCTTGGTTTTCTCCCAATAGGAACGTTCCTTATCTGTCAACCCATTTCCGGACGTAACAGCATCAAGCATTATCATAACTTCATCATCTTGAAGAGCTTTTATTTCTTTTTCACCGGGTTTTGGTACTCTTATTGGATCAAATCCATCTGTTATATTTTTTTCTAGCAGACCATCTCTATAAAGATACTTGAAAAGAACTGAAACAGACGATTTCTTTCTGGCAAGAGTCTTATTGGTATTCTCGAACATATATATATTCTTTTCTGTCTCTACCTGATATCTGCGGCAATAATCAATGAACATATTGACATCTACTGCTTGGATGTCCTGAAATTCTTCCAGCTTTATTTTAGAAGGTTCTTCAGCGACAGTAAGACCTGTTTCGTTAATAAGATACTGCAGAAAGAATTTGATATCATGCAAATATGCAAGTCTTGTTGAAGGAAGAACATTACCTTTTAAATATACAAAAAAACCACGCATAAAACTGGGCATGTCTTTTTCAAGCTCTTTACATGCCAGAAATATATCATTTTCCTTTTGTATTACGTTGTCGGGTCGATCACTTTTATTGTGGATTAAAACTTGTTTCTCAGCCATTCCAGCATTCCCTCAATTGCTTTTTCGTCGTTATCATAGCTTGAAATATCGAGCCAGTGTATATCATCATAGCGTTTAAACCATGTAATCTGTCTTTTGGCTAAATGACGAGTATTTTTTTTAATAAGTTCGATTGCTTCTTCTCTTGAATATCTGTTTTCATAATATCCGATTATTTCTTTATAGCCTATTCCCTTCATGGAAATATCATTTTCTGTAAGACCCATTGATAAGAGCTTTTTCACTTCATCAAAGAGGCCTTCATCGACAAGAATATCAACTCTTTTATTTATTCTATCATACAATTCATCACGATTTCTTGAAAGTCCTATTAAGATTCTTTCAAAATCCTTACGTTTTGAGTCACAATTTTTGAAATCTTTAATCTTTTCCCCGGAAATAGCAGCTTCAATTGCTCTTATTACTTTTTTTACATTGTTTGGATGTATTCTTTCAGCTGCAGAAGAATCCAAAATTTTTAGTTTATCATGAAGAAAATTTACGCCAAACTCCGAACATTCCTTTTCTAATTTTTTTCTCAACACCTTATCTTCGTTTGCATTACTAAAATCCATATCGTAAAGTATGGAGTTAAGATACAAACCTGTACCACCTGCTATAACAGGCGTTTTTCCTCTTTGAAAAACATCATTAATAGCGTCAAGAGCTAATTCCTGATATTGCGCAACGCTGAAAGATGAAGAAGGTTCTATAATATCCACCAAATGGTGCTTTACTTGAGAAAGTTCATCTGGAGTCGGTTTTGCACTTCCGATATCCATAAATTTATATAGCTGCATGGAATCGCAGGAAATAACCTCACCATTAAATGCTTTGGCAGCTTCTATAGCATATTTAGTTTTTCCCACGGCCGTAGGACCGGCTACTACAATTATTTTTTTCATTATTATTCTCTATAATTATTCTCTATACTCTCTTAAAAAGCTTCTCAATTTCATGTTTAGAAAGCTTAATAAAGGTTGGCCTGCCATGTGGACAACTGAAAGGATTTACACAATTCTTCAAATCCTTTATCAGTGCATGTATTTCGTCGAGAGATATTTTATCATTGGCTTTAATTGCCGATTTGCAGGCTTTCATTATAAGTTTGTTTATTATAATGGTATTGTTTGTATTGTTTGCAATATATCCCTGAATAAAATCATTGACAAAATCTTCGGCTTCTTTAATATCCATAAATGTTGGGATTTCAGAAATTCTATAGCTGCTTGGACCGAACAGTTCAATAGTGAAGCCCATGTTCCCTAGTAAATTTAACCAAGTTTCGTCGTTTTCTTTTGAGGAAAAATCCACATCAATAATTATCGGAAAGAGTATTGGCTGTTTTAACTTTTCCTCATTAATGTATTCGTTTACAAGTTTTTCATAGAAAATACGTTCATGAGCAGCATGCTGATCTATTAAATAAAGGTTTTCGTCATCGACTGCAGTAATATAGGTGTTAAAAACTGAGCCTGTGATACTTATTTCGTCAAAATCAAAGGGTGTTATTAATGGTTTGTCTATGGACAAGTTTAAATTATTGAAATTATAAGCAGAATTTTTTTCTTCGATGGATTTGCTACACTCTTCGAGGTATACATTTTTTTCTTCTTTTAACAAACAAGATTTATTTTCACAGATTTTTGGGATTTCAGGTCCATCTAGTACAGATAGGCTTGAAATTGGATTAGTTGACGTAATATTTTTAATATCAATCTGTTCTGAGCGTTCAATATTTGTAAGTGGCGCTTCCCTGAAAATGTTAATTGCTTTTGGAATAGCTTCTTTTGTTCCTAAAGATTCTTTTATAGCTGCCGAAAGAGAAGTTACAACAAGATTCTCGTCGTTAAACCGTATTTCTTTTTTATTTGGATGGATATTAACATCTAAATCTGCTGCATTAATATCAATAAAAAGGTACGCAATGGGATGTCTTCCGTCAAATAATCGCTCACTATATCCTTCTTTTATACCCTTTTCAATTACTTTACTGTTTATTACTCTTCCGTTTACAAAAAATATCTGACCAGTTTTTGTTGGCCTTGTTACAGATGGTGCTGAAATGTAACCTGTAACAGACATTTTTTGTGTATGATAATCAACAGGAACTAAATCTTTTATGCTTATATTTGGATAAACTTTTGATATGATTTTTAATCTGTCACCATCACCACTTGTTGAGAAAAGAATATTTCCGTTGTTGATAAGCCTGAAAGATATATCCTTGTAATAAAGAGCCATCTGTGAAATTAGATCTATGATCATACTGCTTTCAGATGCATCGCTCTTCATAAACTTTTGCCTGGCAGGAGTATTGTAGAATAAATCTGTTACGACAAAGGTTGTTCCATCAGGGCATCCTGTTACAGTATTTGAAATGATTTCTCCGCCATGAATAATCAGTCTTGTGCCGGTTTTTTCTTCATTTTGCTTAGTTAAAAGTTCTGTTCTTGTTACAGCACAAATAGAAGCAAGAGCTTCTCCTCTAAAGCCGAGAGTTTCTATTGCTTCTAAGTCTTCTACTGTATTTATTTTGCTGGTTGCATGTCTTAAAAAAGCCTTTTCTGCCTCATCTTTTGGGATACCGCAGCCGTTATCGGTTACTCTGATATAGGACTTGCCACCCTTTTTTATTTCAACAAGAATGGATGTGGAGCCTGCATCAATTGAATTTTCAACAAGTTCCTTTATTATTGATACAGGTCGTTCAATAACTTCACCGGCTGCTATTTTATCTGCAATTTTTTTATCTAATACTTTAATCATCTATTGATTCCTTTAATTCTTCAAGAATTTTGATCGCCTGTGATGGAGTAATCTCCATCAAGTCAACTGCTTTTAGCTTTTTAATTATTGGATTAGAAAATTCCGGCATAAACATTGATAACTGAATTTCTTTCTGAGCCACAGGTTCTACATCTTTTACATAAACGTTGTCAGATAGTTTGCCTGTTTCAAGTTCATAAAGCTTTTCTTTTGCCCTGCTGAGAAGTTCTTTTGGTATACCGGCAAGTTTAGCAACATGTATACCGTAACTCCTTGAAGCGGAGCCCTCTACTATTCTGTGAAGGAATACTATATTACCATTTTCTTCTGAAACATCTACATTTAAGTTTTTAATTCCTGAATGTGTGTCTTCAAGTACAGTAAGTTCGTGATAATGTGATGCAAACAATGTTCGGATGTGTGTATTGCTGTTGCAGAGATATTCGCATACTGCCCATGCTATAGAAAGACCATCGTAGGTACTTGTTCCTCTTCCTATTTCATCAAGAATTATTAAACTACGTGGACCTGCCGAATTTAAAATATATGACAGTTCGCTCATTTCAACATAGAAAGTTGACTGTCCCTGAGCAAGGTTATCGGATGCCCCTATACGAGTGAAAATCCTGTCTACGACGCCAATATGGGCCTTCTCGCATGGAATAAAACATCCGGCCTGTGCCATTAGCACAAGCAATGCGGTCTGTCTCATATAAGTAGATTTACCTGCCATATTTGGTCCGGTAATTAGTAGTAAACTTGAATTCTTATCGTTAAGATAAGTGTCATTTGCTACAAATAATCCGTTAGTAATAGTCTGTTCTATTACAGGATGGCGACCTTTAACGATTTGAATTTCCATGGAATCATCGATAACAGGTCTTACATACCCTAGACTTTCACTCACATGTGCGAAGGAACATAGAACGTCAAGGGTAGCAATTGAAGATGAAGTGGTTTGAATAGTCTTAATAAATCCCTCTATATATTCTCTAAGAGATGTAAACAATTCATATTCCATCTGATTTATTTTAGCTTCTGCATTTAATACTAATCCCTCCATTTCTTTTAATTCCGGAGTAATGAATCTTTCTGCGTTGGCTAATGTCTGCTTTCTTATATAGTTGTCAGGTATCAGATCAAAGAAAGAACGAGTTACTTCAAGGTAATATCCGAAAACCCTGTTATATCCTACCTTTAGATTTTTTATTCCAGTACGTTCCCTCTCTGTGGCTTCCAAGTTTGAAATCCATTCTTTTGCATCTTTTATGGAATACTTCAATGAATCGAGTTCATCAGAGTACCCGTCTTTAATTAGTCCGCCTTCTTTAATTGTAAATGGCGGCTCTTCAACTATAGCTTTATCTATTATTTCGTAAACCTCTCTTAGAGGATTGATTTCATCGTTAATTCTGCGCAATATTTCTGAACTGTTATATGAAAGACATTCCTTTATTTCAGGAATATGACCTATTGAATTTCTAAGTGCAATAAGATCTTTGCCGTTTGCATTTCCCGACGCAATTCTGCCGGCTAATCTTTCAAAGTCATATATGCCTTTTAATGATTCTTTAATATTATTACGCACAATAATGTTGTTAAACAGTTCTTCTACTCCATCAAGTCTGAAATTTATTTCTTCAGAATTGTTTAATGGTTCTCTAAGCCACTGTTTCATTTTACGGCTTCCCATTGCCGTATGGGTTTTATCTAAAACTCCAAGCAAAGAACCAGAAACCTTCTTATCATACAATGTTTCTGTTAATTCTAAATTACGCAATGTGGCTTTATCTAAAGCCATATGCTTGCCCATTTCATATATATTGAATTTTGTTATCTGTTTTAAGCTGTGCTTTTGAGTTTCTAAAAGATAATTGAGCAA
>CALZMV010000014.1 GCA_945788655.1 uncultured Clostridia bacterium
TTTAGGAGCCCTCCCTTTTTTATTATGTTGTCGATGAATCCTGGGAAAGGCATTGCTTTATACTCTTCATTTTTTGTAATATTTTTTATAACTCCGGTTTCAAATTCAACGGATACTTCATCTCCTGCTTCAATTGCCTCAGCAGCTTCCGGACATTCCATAATTGCGAGACCGATGTTAATTGCGTTTCTATAAAAAATTCTCGCAAAAGATTTAGCAATTACAACTGAAACGCCACATTCTTTTATTGCTGCAGGAGCATGTTCTCTTGATGAGCCACAGCCAAAATTGAAACCTCCTACCATGATATCGCCTGCTTTAACATTTTTAGGAAAATCTTCGTCAACCGGTTCCATACAATGAGATGCAAGCTCTTTCATATCTGAAGTATTTAAATATCTTGCAGGGATAATAATATCAGTATCAATATTATCACCGTATTTATAAACAATTCCTTGTGCTTTCATCTACATAACCTCCTTAGGATCTGTTATTTTGCCTGTAATAGCTGATGCAGCAGCTACAGCTGGGTTTGATAGATAAACTTCTGAAAGATTGTGTCCCATTCTACCGATAAAGTTTCTGTTAGTAGTTGCAATGCATCTTTCATTTTCAGCTAAAATACCCATATAACCGCCCAGACAAGGTCCGCATGTTGGTGTTGAAACAGCACATCCTGCATCGATGAAAATGTCCAGATAGCCTTTCTTGATGCATTCCTTGTAAATACTTTGTGTTGCCGGGATAACAATGCATCTTACATCTTTTGCAACTTTCTTGCCTTTCAGAATTTCAGCTGCTGTGGCCATATCTTCCAATCTGCCGTTTGTGCAGGAACCGATTACAACCTGATCAATTTTAACATCACCAACTTCGTCGATGGTCTTTGTGTTTTCAGGAAGATGTGGGAATGCAACAGTAGGTTTTAATTCAGAAAGATTAATGGTAATTGTCTTCTCGTATTCAGCATCATCATCTGGACTAAAGACTTTATACTCTCTATTTACTCTTCCTTCCATATACTTTTTAGTAACTTCATCAACCATGAAAATACCATTTTTAGCACCAGCCTCAATTGCCATGTTTGAAATGCACAGGCGATCGTCCATTGAAAGTGATTTTAACCCTTCACCCATAAATTCCAGTGATTTATAAAGTGCACCATCAACTCCAATTAGTCCTATAAGATGAAGAATTACATCTTTACCGCTTACATACTGGCTAAGTTCACCTTTGAGCTCAATCTTTATTGCAGATGGAACCTTAAACCAAGCTTTTCCTGTTGCCATACCTGCTGCCATATCTGTGCTTCCAACGCCTGTTGAAAATGCACCTAAAGCCCCATATGTGCATGTATGTGAGTCAGCACCAATAATGCATTCACCACTAGCTACCAGACCTAACTCTGGAAGTAATGCGTGTTCGATTCCCACATTACCTACATCAAAGAAATTGTCTATGTCAAATTTTCTTGCAAATGTTCTTGTCTGTTTGCACTGCTGTGCAGCCTTGATGTCCTTATTGGGTGTAAAATGATCCATAACCAAAGAAATCTTTGATTTATCAAATACACCAGTAAAGCCATTTTTTTCAAATTCATTTATAGCAACAGGTGAAGTAATGTCGTTGCCAAGAACCATATCTAATCTTGCCTCAATCAACTGTCCGGCTTGAACTTTTTCCAAACCTGCGTGATCAGCAAGTATTTTTTGTGTCATTGTCATTCCCATTGTTATTATCCTCTTCTACTTTTCTAATCTTTCTTTTGCTGCTTCGCCTCTGTTGATTGCCGAAGTAAATGCATTAATTGATGCATATACGATATCGTTATGAATTCCAACACCCCAATAGATGTTGCCTTCTTCATCGGAAATTGCTACATAAGCAGCTGCTCTTGAGTTGGAATCGCCTTCAAGGGCATGTTCTTCGTATGTTACGAAATGATATACATTTGCTCCTGTATTTTTTCTAAATACATCTCTGATAGCATCGATACGTCCATTACCTCTTCCTGTAAAGAACTTTCTTTCGCCGTTTACTATGATTTCAGCATCTACTTCCATACCTCCATCTCCTAATGATCCTGAATTAGGCAATTTTCTGAAGGTTGCATCTACTAAATCTATTCTTTCTTTTCTATTTACATATTCTTTTGTAAATATTTCATAAATTTTTTCGTGTGACAATTCTTTGTGACCCACATCAGATACATGTTTCATCAGATATCCTAATTCTTCACGCATCTCTTTTGGAATCTTATGTCCATATGCTGTTTCAAGTATATATGCCACACCACCCTTGCCGGATTGGCTGTTGATTCTGATTACGTCAGCTTCATATTTTCTGTTAATATCGCTTGGATCGATAGGAATATACGGAACATTCCATTTATCAGGGTCTTTTTCTTCCCTGTATTTCATTCCTTTCGCAATTGCATCCTGATGTGATCCGGAAAAGGCTGCAAATACTAGTTTTCCTCCATATGGCTGTCTAGGATGAACCTTTAAATCTGTAAACTGCTCATATTTTTCAACAATATACGGCATATTTGAAAAATCAAGTTCTGGATTTACACCATGTGAGTAAAGATTCATTGCAACGGTAACGATATCGGCATTACCTGTTCTTTCTCCATTACCAAAAAGTGTTCCTTCTATTCTGTCGCCGCCAGCTAATATTCCCAATTCACAGTCTGCAACTGCAGTACCTCTATCATTATGTGGGTGAAGTGATACTATAACATCATCTCTATATTTAAGATTATTGCTCATGTATTCAATCTGAGAAGCATATACATGAGGCATTGACATTGAAACTGTTGCAGGAAGGTTAATAATAACCTTTCTTTCAGGTCTTGGTTTCCAAACATCAATAACTGCATTGCATATATCTAATGCAAAATCTATTTCAGTACCTGTGAAGCTTTCAGGAGAATATTCAAACATAAAATTAGTTTCTGGCATTTTTGATGCATATTCATCAATCATTTTAGCGCCAAATAAAGCGATTTCTGTAATTTCTTCTTTGCTCTTCTTAAAAACCTGCTCTCTTTGGGCAACTGATGTTGAATTATATAGATGAACGATTACATTTTTGGCACCTTTTATTGCTTCAAATGTTTTCTGAATAATATGTTCTCTCGACTGAGTTAAAACCTGAATAGTAACATCATCAGGAATTAAATCTTTTTCAATAAGAGCTCTTAAAAATTCATATTCTGTTTCTGAAGCGGCAGGGAATCCAACTTCTATTTCCTTAAATCCTAACGAGCATAGCAAATCAAAGAACTCTATTTTTTCTTCAAGGCTCATAGGTACAATTAGTGCCTGATTACCATCACGAAGGTCTACGCTGCACCATATTGGAGCTTTTTCTATATGGTCTTTTTTTGTCCAATTCATTGATTCTACCGGAGGCATGAAGTAACCAATTCCATATTTTGTATAATTCTTCATTCCTTTTGCTTTGTCATTAATTCCCGCTTCCATGGCATATTTCCTTTCTTTTATAAAAAAAACCTTGTTTCCACCAATCTGGAAACAAGGCTATATTTAAGTCATAGTTTGTTTACTCGGAATCAGGCAGAAAATAGTTGTGATGTGCAATTATTATCAATAATATCTAATCCGAGTAATAAAATGTTAAACATCACTCTTCTGCTCCTCTCCATGAATAATTATGTGGTTATAATACGCCAATTTTTTTTCAATGTCAATAGTTTTTTGTGTTCTTTTACAAAAACATTTTGAAATTATTTGTTAAAAATATACAAATGTATACTTTATCCAATAAGCTTTTCTACTGCTTGAGCACCTGACATACCTATTTCAATGCCGAGTTCTTCTGCTTTTTTTGTAACAGCTTTTACTGGATTAGCAAGTATTTCTTCAAAAGTGCTTCCACCTACTACAGCAGCAGCATCTTCAAATTTATCTGCAGCTTCTTTGTTAAGATATCCACACATTATATATCCTTTTTCACAAAGAAGAATAAGCATATTTGGGTGACCATTTCCGCCTGGCTCTTGAATACGAAGTCCCTGAACAGCTTTACCTGCAACATTTAACATTTCAATCTGAATCATAACTATCATTTCCTTTCATTTTTTCTCCAATTATATACCCTGCATTATTCAAAAGCAATGATATATAATGATATATAATGATATATTATTTAAGGTTAATAAACAAAAAACTGCCCACATAATATGAGCAGTTTTAAGCAAATAATGAATTATTTTGTAGGACTAACCGGCTCAGGTAATCTTGCTTCAATAACCTGCATCAAGCTGTCAGTTGTTTCTAGAACATCTACTAACTTAGCATCGCCTACTACTACCAGCTTAGCTTCTTCAGTTGGGGCAAGAACTCCACCGAATATTTCACCAAGCTGAGCATATTTATATTCATCAACATAATCAGACATTTCATCAGAAATATCATCAGTTCCATCCCAGTCTAAATCAACTTCAAATATATGAGCAATTTCTACTGCGATTTCCCAGTTGCTGAACAGAATACCTTCTTCTATAGCAGCTTCTACTAACTGAAGTCTTCTTTCTGTGTTAGTATAAGTACCATCAACTGAAGCGAAACCTGTACCAGGAAGAACAACGTCAGCCTTTGCAGCAAGTTCAGTCATATGTGTATCACATACAGCTAAGAATTCTAATTCATCAGTATCAATATCAACATTTTCACCAAATACAATTAATGCTTTTACTCCTTCTAGAGCTTCTCTTCCTTCAACGATACCCATATCGACTAAACCCTGTGAATTATTCTTAGGTCTTACCATTAAGATACCATCTCTAGGTGAACCGATGTGACCGGAAAGCATTGCAATATCACCGATTAATGTTGCAGCCTCTACTGAAAGAACATTCTGCTGGTAAACAATCATAGCCTTCTTTGCACCTAAGTAAGCATCTGCGATGTATTTTGCTTCTTCAGTTACAGATACATTTTCTAAAGATGCAACAAATTCGTCATAGCCGGCAACTTTCTTTGCTTTACCACTTTCGATGATTGCCTTTGCTATTGCTTTAAGAATGTTTACATTGTTTTCGCATGTAGGAACATCAACAACTTTAACACCTGCTTCTTCAGCCTGTTTCATCTTAAGGGCAATTACTCTTGAAGCCTTATCTTCGAATCCAACCTTTATAATTAGGTTAGTAGAATATAATTCATCAATTGTGTTTGGAGATGCATCTAGACCTATAACATTTCCTAATCCGTTTTCACGGTTGTTCATGCAAAGTACTTTTGCACCCATAGCATCAGCCATGCACATAATTGCATATGCTTCTTCATTTGTATATCTGTCTGAAATAGATACTGCAATAGCATCTTTTCCATACTTAGCACCGATTGTCTGAGCTTTCTTTGCCACTAAAACAAATGCTTCATGATAATCAGCCTCTCTGAATCTTCCGGCTTCTTTTATAACTGGTTCTTCAAGCTTATCTTCAAGCATTGAGCAATCAAAGCCCCATTTACCCTTGCCACAGATTAGACCGGCATTAACAGGTCCTTCCTTGTCAGGGTTTGCTTTAATAAGCATATCGCCGTATGTTTCAAGTTTTAAGCTGCATCCAACTGAACAGTATGAGCATGTTGTATCAGTCTCTTCTGTAGGAAGTGGAGTTTCCTTAATCATGGAAGTTCTTTCCTGAAGAGCGCCGGTTGGACAAACGCTTACGCACTGGCCACAGCTGATACATCCTGACTCAGAAAGAGGTTTTTCCATGTTTGGTTTTACAACTGTATCAAAACCTCTGTTAACAAGGCCTAATGCACCAACACCTACTACTTCGTCACATACTCTTACGCATAATCCACAAAGGATACACTTATTAGGATCTCTTACAATAAATGGATGATCATCAGTAAATTCAATTGTGTTCTTATCACCTGCAAATCTTTCAGGTTTAACTTCATACTGATTTGCAAAGTCTATAAGCTTACATTCGTAGTAATCGTGACAACCACATTCAAGACATCTTGAAGCTTCTTCAACAGCCTGTTCTTCAGTAAATCCGTATGGGATTACTTCAGAGAAGTTATCCTTTCTCTGATCAGCACTTAACTGAGGAATTACAGGTCTGCACATTCTTTCTCTGTCTTCAAAAGTCTTTTCTGTGATATCATCTCTTTCTACTACATATGGTTTTTCGTACTGTAGAATTTCACCATACAAGTAAGCATCAATTGATTCAGCAACTTTCTGAGCATCAGCTATAGCTTCAACTGCAATGGAAATCTTATCATTACCACAGTCTCCACCAGCAAATACTCCAGGAATGCTTGTCATAAATGTCTTTTCATCGTATGCAATAGCATTCTTTCTTGTCTTGTCACAGTCAAACATTGATGCATCAACTGCCTGACCGATTGCAAGAATCATTGTATCTATTGGTAATGTTTCTGTCTTGCCTTCAACAGGAACAGGTTTTCTTCTTCCTGAAGCGTCAGGCTCACCAAGTTCCATAACCTGAAGAACAACTTCTTTAACATGCCCGTTTTCATCTGAAACAACTTCGATTGGGTTTGTTAAGTTTTTAAAGATTACGCCCTCTTCTTCAGCTTCTTCAATTTCAACTAAATCAGCTGGCATTTCATCTTTTGTTCTTCTGTAAATGTTATATACTTCTTTAGCACCAAGTCTAACGGCTGTTCTGCAAGCGTCCATAGCTGTGTTACCACCACCAACTATAGCAACCTTATCACCTAGTTTAATTTCTTCGTTTCTTACAACTCTTCTTAAGAAGTCAATACCACCAATAACGCCTTCAGCATCTTCACCTTTGCATCCAACGCCAGTTGATACCCAAGCACCTATGCCAAGTAATACTGCATCGTAGTCACTTCTGATGGTTTCAAACGGAATATCTACGCCAACCTTTGTATTGGTGATGATTTCAACTCCCATTCTTTCGATTGTTAAGATTTCTTCATCTAATACAGCCTTTGGAAGTCTATATTCAGGAATACCGTATCTTAACATACCGCCAGCGTTTGGCATTGCTTCAAAGATGGTAACATCATGCCCCATTCTTCTCAAGAAGTATGCAGCAGAAAGACCTAATGGACCACCACCGATGATTGCAACACTCTTGCCTGTTGGTTCTTCGCAATCAGGCATGAATACATCGTCTGCTTCTAAGTCCAAGTCTGCAGCATATCTCTTTAACTGCTGAATGGAAACGGGTTCATCGATTAAGCCTCTTCTACAAGCTTCTTCACAAGGATGAGGGCAAACTCTACCAAGTGAAGCAGGCAGAGGAATTTTTTCCTTTATCAGCTCCAAAGCAGCTTCATATTCTCCATTTGCAATCAATCCAACATATCCCTGACAATCTGTTTGAGCAGGACATGCTAAAACGCAAGGAGGTCTGCAATCACCTACGTGATTTGAAAGAAGTAATTCAAGGTTGGTTTTTCTTGATTCAATTACTCTTTCTGTATTTGTATTTACTACCATTCCAGGTGCAATTTCAGTTGCACATGCCTTGCAAAGCTTTGGATTTCCTTCAACTTCGCACATACATAGTCCGCAGGAACCGTAGATTTTAGTTCTTTCATCATAGCAGAGAGTTGGAATGAAGATGTCATTTTCTCTTGCAACTTCAAGAATAGTTTGACCGGCAACGCCTTTAACTTCTTTGCCGTTAATGTTCAATCTGAATTTATTCATTGTTATTCCTCCCTCCCCTTAATTCTTTTCTATTGCATTAAACTTGCAAGTTTCTAAGCACTTACCGCATTTAATACATTTTTCCTGATCGATAACATGCTGTCCTTTAACAACACCTGTGATAGCACCAACAGGACATTTCTTTGAGCACAATGTACATCCTTTACATCCATCAGTAATTTCATATTTAACTAATGCTTTACAGGACTTAGCTGTACATTTCTTGTTATAAATATGATCTTCATATTCGTTTCTGAAGTACTTGATAGTTGTCAAAACAGGGTTTGGAGCTGTTTGACCAAGACCGCACAGTGAACCATCTTTAATCTTCATTGCAAGTTCTTCAAGCTTTTCAATGTCTCCGTCAACACCTTCGCCTCTTGTGATTCTTTCTAAGATTTCAAGCATTCTCTTAGTACCGATACGGCAGTAATTACACTTACCACATGATTCATCACGAGTGAAGTTCAGGAAGTATCTTGCCATATCAACCATGCAGGTGTCTTCGTCCATTACAATCATACCGCCGGAACCAACGATTGCACCTGTCTTGTTGATATCTTCGTATGTAACAGGAGTATCGATTAAGTGAGCAGGAATACATCCGCCTGATGGACCTCCCATCTGTACAGCTTTAAATTGCTTATCATTTTTGATTCCACCGCCGATACCGAAGATAACATCTCTAAGAGTTAATCCCATTGGAACTTCAACAAGGCCACCCTTCTTGATTTTACCTGCAAGAGCGAATACCTTTGTACCCTTGCTCTGCTCAGTACCCATTGAACCAAATGCTTTACCACCATTGTATATAATCCATGGAACATTAGCTAAAGTTTCAACATTGTTAATATTAGTTGGCTTCTGCCAATAGCCCTTTGCTGCAGGGAAAGGAGGTTTCAGTCTAGGCATACCTCTTTCGCCCTCAAGAGAAGCGATAAGAGCAGTTTCTTCACCACAAACGAAAGCACCTGCACCTGCTTTGATTCTAATATCAAAATCAAAGCCGCTTCCAAATATGTTCTTTCCTAAGAAACCTTTTTCACGTGCCTGAGCCATTGCAATTTCGAGTCTCTTTATTGCAAGAGGATATTCCGCACGACAGTATATAACACCTTCGTTAGCTCCCATTGCATAACCGCCAATTATCATACCTTCAATAAGTGAATGAGGGTCACCTTCAAGAACGGAACGGTCCATGAATGCGCCAGGGTCACCTTCGTCAGCGTTACAAACTAAATATTTTTCATTACCCGGACTCTGCTTTGCAGCATTCCACTTAAACCATGTAGGGAATCCGGCTCCGCCTCTTCCTCGAAGTCCTGATATTTTGATTTCTTCAATTACTTCTTCAGGAGTCATTGAATTGAGAACCTTTTCGATAGCTTTATAGCCATCTACTGCTATGTATTCTTCAATATCTTCAGGGTTGATAATACCACAGTTTCTTAATACAACTCTCTGCTGTTTTTCAACAAACTGTTCATCTTCCTTTGTAATCGCATGTTCTTCACATACTTTGCCATTAACTAAATGACAGTTAACTATATCTTCAACAATATCAGGCTGAACCTTGACATATCTTGTCATTTCGCCATTGTCTTCATAAATGTCAACAATAGGTTCCAGATAGCAAGTACCTACGCAGCCTGTAATATCCACGTTAATGTTGAGTTTTTTAGCAGCAATTTGCTTTTCAAATTCTGCTGCAGTCTTTTTAGCACCTGTTGCGATACCACAGCTGCCTTGTCCCACTACTACTCTCATGCTGTGTACACCTCCTATGCTCTTTCCCTAATTTCATCGAGAATCTGTTTAACTTTTTCTTTTGTAAGATTGCCGTAAGTTTCATCACCATCAGCACTTTTTACCATCATAACAGGTGCAAGTGAACAACATCCAAGACATGCAACATTGTTTAATGTAAATAATCCATCTTCTGTTGTTTCTCCATCCTTGATGTTAAGATGTTCGCAAACAGCTTCTTCAATCATTTCAGAGCCGTTAACATGACATGCTGTACCCTGGCAAAGCATTACAAGGTATTTTCCAATAGGCTGCAATCTGAATTGAGCATAAAATGTTGCTACTCCATAAATCTTTGCAGGTTTAATACCTGTAGCTTCAGAAATGTAGTTAATTGTGTCAACTGACAGATATCCATAGATATCTTGTGCCTTTTGCAGAATTGTAATTAAGCTTCCTGGCACTTTTGCATACTTGTCTAAAACAGGCTGCAATTCGATAAATTGCTCTTTTCTGTTTTGAGTACAGTTGCAGTTACATACTTTTTCACTCATATTAGTACCTCTCAAATCATATATATAAATTTCATATATAAGACAACAAATTAATTTTATCAAAGAAACAGTTACAAATCAATAAAAATGGAATGTATATAATTACTAGTTTTTATCATTGCCTGTTTCGCTATTATTGTCCGGCATATAGACCTTTACACGTTTTATTCGACGTTCTTCAACCGCCATTATTTTAAATTTATAGTTTTCAAATTCAACAATACGTCCAATATCTTTCTCATCTGGGATTTCTCCGAGTATGTCAATGATGAAGCCGCCTATGGTCTCACTGTTTTCAGATTTAAGTTCAATTCCAAGTTCATCGTCTAAGTCATCAAGATCCACATCCCCGTCGACAAGATACAAATTATCGTCAACTTTATCGATTATTTCATCTTCTTCATCATATTCATCATCAATATTTCCCATTACTTCTTCGATAATGTCTTCCATAGTCACTATTCCACTAAATCCGCCATATTCGTCAATAAGAATAGCAATCTGCTGCTTTGTTTTTTGCATTTCGAAGAATAATGAGTCTATATTTTTTGTATCGGGAACAAAATAAGCTTTTCTTAAAATAGATTCTATGTCGACCAGCTCTTCAAATTTACTTTCACACGCTTTAATAAGGTAATCCTTAATATGCAATATTCCAATAATATTATCACTGTCACCTTTGCATACGGGAACCCTTGAGTGTCTCATTTTTAATAGTTCTTCTAAGTACTCCTCAGGATCATCTTCAATATCAATAGAAAACACATCGGTTCTAGGTGTCATTACTTCATATGCAAGAAGATCGTCAAATGCAAAAATGGAATTTATCATTTTTGTACCCTCTTCTTTTATAACACCGGATTCCTTACCAACCTGAAGCATTGACATTACTTCTTCTTCAGAAAACTGATCATATTCAACCTTCGTCTTCTGTTTGAAAACTTTAAGAATAATATTTGTAAACAGCATAAGAATCATAGAAACAGGTGAAAGGATAGTAGAAATAGCACAAACAAATTTGTTTGTTTTTTCATATATGCCTTCACTATGCTGCAACGCCAGTTTATATGGGAAAAGCTGTCCAAATATCATGAGAAAAATAAAATAGGCAATGGTTATATTCAATTTAGGAAACGCAACATAGCATCCCAATAGGGCTGAAATAACCATAATAAGTCTGTTACTTGTGTGAACTTTTTCGTCATTATGAATAGTTGCGTTAAATGCGGTATTAACAGCAACAAAGAATCCATGTACCAATATAGCTAATATTATCAAAAATATGTTTAGCAAACAATTATCGGGGTCCGTTAACATCGTATATACCTTTCCATTAAAAAAACTATCTATTTTTCTTTTCTAATCATATAAAATGGCTTAACAGGCTTATTCATTTTTATCTTAATAATCTGCTGAGGATGAGGTGCTGAATCAATCGGGTTTCCCTCTTCATCATACATTTCTGTCAATGCTTGTTCAAAATAATCTGTATCAGGACCAAATATTTCTATTTTATCACCGATGACCATTTTATTTCTCTGTTCGACAATGGCATAACCTGTTTTTTCATCGTATTCTTTTATCATTCCAACAAATGAATAATCTCTTGTATATGCACTTGTTCTATAATTCTGATCATTATTTGTAGGTTTATGGAAATAAAAGCCTGTTGTAAATTCCCTGTGACTTACTTTGCAGAGTTCTCTCATCCATTCATCTTTAAATTTATATTCAGAAGGATTTTCGAAGTAAGCATCAATTGCCTTTCTATAGGCTGACACAACAGTAGCAACATAAAACACACTTTTCATTCTTCCTTCAATCTTAAAAGAAGAAATACCGGCTTCAATCAGCTCCGGCAAATGTTCTATTAAGCACAAATCCTTTGAATTTAATATATAAGTTCCTCGATCATCCTCTTCAATTGGATAATACTGTCCTGGTCTCTGTTCTTCCATTAATGTATACTTCCATCTGCATGGATGTGCACAGGCACCTCTGTTCGCATCTCTTTCAATCATAAAATTGCTTAATAAACATCTGCCTGAATATGAAATGCACATTGCACCGTGAATAAAAGATTCAAGTTCCATATCTTCGGGGATATTGTTCTTAAGTTCAATAATCTCATCTATGGTTAACTCTCTGGCAGTGACAAGCCTTCTAAGCCCCCTCTTATACCAGAAGTTTGCAGTTCTGTAATTGGTCATATTTGCCTGAGTACTCAAGTGTATTTCTGCGTTAGGAATTTCTTCCTGAATCATATCAATAACACCTGGATCACTGGCAATAAAAGCATCTATGCCTAAATCTTTTACCTTTTTCAGATATTGTATAAATGGTTCAATATCTTCATTGTGTGCAAAGATATTGACAGTGAGATGGCATTTTGCACCATGTGAATGTGCAAATTCAATGCCTTCTTTCATTTCCTCATAGGTGAAGTTGCCTGCACCTGCTCTCAAGGAAAAAGTCTCGCCACCAAAATATACAGCATCTGCCCCATATAATACAGCTATTTTTAATTTTTCCAAATCCCCTGCAGGGGCTAGTAATTCCGGTTTTCTCATGTTATGAACTACCCTCTTCTCTTATTAATTATACTTAAAGCTAAACCATCTCCGACAGCTAATGTAGTGGTTTGCGCATAATCCAGATTATTAATATAATCAAGGAAATCTCTCATGTGTCTGATATTTGTCTTATGTCTTTTGAATCTGTCATATTCATCAGAAGCTGTCATGCCCTTCATAAGAATATTATCACATACTATCAGAGACTCATCTTTTATTAATGGAATGGATAAATCCCAGAAGGATCGGTAATGACTTTTTGCTGCATCAATGAAAACGAAGTCGAATGAAGAAGAATGCTCTTTTTTTAATTCTTCCAAAACTTCTCTGGCATCTCCCAGACAAACATTTATTCTATCTTTGTAACCAAGTTTATTAATATTATTAATTGCTTTATTATAAGTCTCTTCGTTTGACTCAATTGTTGTTATTTGAATATCATCGCTTAAGCTTGCAAAAAAACTAGAAGAGTAACCTACAGCCGTACCGATTTCTAAAATGTTTTGAGGTTTCATTAACAATATCAGTGTTTTTAATAATAACTCTGTGTCTCTGAGAATTATTGGTACTCTGTTTTCTTCAGCTTCTTTGCGAAGTTGGCTAAGACCATTAGTATTTTCAAAATAAAATTTATTTAAATATTCAGTTATTATTTCATTTGTAATATTCATATTAATACCATAAATTTTCCTGAACTGTTTTTTCATGTGCAGCTAAAGTCTTATTGTAAATAACTTCACCATCTTTAGTCGCAAAGAAATATAAGTAATCCGATTTTTCGTAATTCAAAGTTGCATCAATAGAATAACTCGGAACAGCACATACAGGTCCAACAGGAAGGCCTGCATATCTATAAGTATTATATTTTGAATCAACGGTTAAATCGTCATATGTAACATTAACTCTCTTTTCCTGGAGCGCGTACAATACGGTAATATCACTCTGAAGAGCCATACCTTTATTTAATCTGTTAATAAAAACGCCTGCAATTTTTGCCCTGTCTTTTTCGAAAAGAGATTCATTTTGAA
Organism: uncultured Clostridia bacterium; assembly: GCA_945788655.1. GTDB lineage: Bacteria > Bacillota > Clostridia > Peptostreptococcales > Anaerovoracaceae > Fimisoma. Next base: position 13,600 of record CALZMV010000014.1, read on the forward strand.
CAACTGAAGCAAGGGACAATATTTCGTGAACCGTATTTCCTGATTTATTTATTGCTTCTTTGCGTTTAGAAAGTTCTTCATCTGTTTTATCTAAAAACATCTTTGTAACGCTCTCTAATGTAGGATCTGTTTCTGTTACAAAATATGTTTCAGGATAAATGTATCCTTCTAACGGAAACATGATAGAAGAATTCAATATCTCATCTGTTAAAAACCAATATTCTTTTATCAGCTCATTAAGATATGTTTTATCTGACCATTTTGCAATTATTTCATCCTTTGTAAAGCCTAGCTTAGATGCCACGGATTCAGCAGCCTCTGGAATAGTCGAGCCTTCAATAATGGTTATAACGTTCTTAGATAAATATTTAAAGTCACCGGTGTTGATTGCTTCGAAAATCTCTGATAGATTCATATTTTTTGAAAAAACATAATTATTTGCCTGAAGAGAGTCATATCCTCCAATCTTCATTTTAATCTTTGCACATAATTTGTTTTTTATCAGGCCATTTTCATCAAGTATTTCAATTATTTGAGATGCACTTGTTCCGTTTGGTATGTTTATATTAATAAGTTCGCCATCATTCTTATCTGCGGCACCTATTCCATTTGAATAAAATACTATCCCTGCCACAATAATAATAAAGACAAGAATAACAGAAAATATTAGAAGTGTTTTTTGTTTTGAATCTTTAATTCCATTTATCTTATCTTTTAAATCCATTTAATAGTCCCTCAATATGTATATAGTTATACTGTAGAAAAAGGACACAACAAAACGTCATGTCCTTTTTGCTCTGTCGTCTATTATTTTGCTCTTCCTAAATATTCGCCGGTTCTTGTATCAATTTGAATCTTTTCACCGGATTCGATGAAAATTGGAACCTGAATAACTGCTCCTGTTTCAACTGTTGCAGCCTTTGTTACATTAGTTGCTGTATTTCCCTTTACTCCTGGTTCTGTTTCTGTTACTACTAAATCAACAAAGTTTGGTGCTTCTACAAGGAAAGCACTTCCTTTGTAAAATTTAATTGTAGCTTCATCATTTTCTCTTAAATATTTCATAGCCTCTTCAACCTGATCATAAGCTAAAGGAACTTGATCGAATGTTTCCGGATCCATGAAGTAATATAATTCTCCATCATTGTAAAGATACTGCATCTTTCTTGTTTCAATATGTGCCTTAGGGAATTTATCATCAGGGTTGAATGCTTCTTCTCTAGTAGCACCAGTAAGAATATTTTTGTATTTTGTTCTTACGAAAGCAGCGCCCTTACCTGGTTTTACATGTTGGAAATCAATTACAACATGTGGTTCACCATTAATTTCAAATGTCATTCCTTTTCTAAAATCACTTGCATAAATCATTGTTATCTCTCCATTCTGTTTAAAGGTAAACTAATATATTAGAGTGTTTTAACTCTTTTTTTAAACATTTCACTATATTATAACAAAGAATATGAGAATTGCCAAGTACTCAATAATATCACTGAATGATTTCCAGTAAATATATATATAATTAGCCTAGTAAATCTCCCATACCTGTCACTTCGCCTAATATTTCATAGACATCTTTCATCATTATTGAAAATCTCATTTCTGTTTCCATGTACTGCTGTGCCAGAGGATCTTTTAGAATAATGGCATAAGCTGTCTGAACGGTTGCCATGTCTTCAGGAGAAATCTCCTGACCTGTCATCTGCTTTGCCTGAAGTTCAAACTGTTTAGCCTGTACATCTTTAATCATTTTTTCTACTTCTGGATTTGCTTTAAGCTTCTGTTTAGCCTGATCATACTGTTTAAATTCTTCAGACTCTCTAATTGCTTTTGCAAGTCCATGTGCCTGATCATAAACATTCATAAATTATACCTCCATAAATATCGGCAGGATTATTGGACTTCTCTTTGTTCTTTCATAAATATAATCGCCAAGAGAATCTCTAACCTGTGCTTTCATTGAATTCCAATCATTTTTCTTATTTCGCTTGCATCTTTCAAGTGTATCAGCAGCAACCTGCCTTGCCTCTTCAATTAAGGCCTCGTTTTCTCTAACGTAAACAAAACCTCTTGAAATAATATCCGGTCCTGAAACAATTTCCTGAGTGCTGCCGTCAATTGAGGCCACTACAATTATCAATCCTGATTCAGACAGAAGTTTTCTATCGCGAAGAACAATGTTACCAACGTCTCCAACTCCAAGTCCATCTACTAAAATTGCATCTGCAGATACCTGATTAGTCAATACTTCTATTTTGCGCTTATTAAAGCTTAGCACATCACCGTTTTCCAGAATGAAAATATGATCCTTTTTTACTCCTAAGCTTTCAGCAAGCTTCCCATGTTGTATTAAATGCCTATATTCACCATGAACAGGCATAAAGTATTTAGGTTTTATTAGAGAGTGGAGCAGTTTTAATTCTTCCTGGCATGCATGACCGGATACATGAATATCAGCTATATCTGAATATATAACTTCTGCGCCTTTTTCAAACAATTTATTAACAACATTTGCAACAGTCTTTTCATTGCCCGGTACAGGCGTTGAGGATAATATTACCATATCGCCAGGTTTAAGTTTTACTGCCCTAT